>CAIPQY010000062.1 GCA_903867275.1 uncultured bacterium
GTTCTGTGCCTGGCTGCGACGCTCGGTGCCCGAGGCATCGAAGCCCGTGGGCGTGTGCTGGATCCACACCGCCGTGTCGCGACGATTGCGGTTCTGTCCACCGGGGCCGCTCACGCGTCCGATCTCGATGCTGCAGTGCTTCAGCAGTTCCGCCTCTTCCAGCGAGGCCGGGTGCGGGGCTTGCACCATGGTGAAGCGTTCACTGACGAATGGTGGGCGGTAGGTCATGCGCGGGAGAGCAACGAGAAGGGCTCGGCGGACAGGCTGAGTGCATCATGCTCGCCGGCGGCGAGTCGCAGGGCGGCCAGGGCGCCGATCATGGCAGCATTGTCGGTGCAGTGCTGTGCCTGCGCGAGGTGCAGCGTTGCGCCGTGATCGCTCGCGACCTTGGCCAGCATGGCGCGCACCGCCTGATTGCGCACCACGCCGCCGCCCGCGATCAGCGAGGCGCTGGGATTGGTCTCGAACGCCCGACGCAGTCCGGCCTCGAGCGCTCGCACCACCGCGCGCTGGAAACTGGCCGCAAGATCGGCCACACGCTGCGCATCGAGCGGCGGCGGCGGCGGGCGTGGCGGACGATTGGGCGCATTCGGCACGCCGCGCACCGCGTACAGCACCGCGGTCTTCAATCCGCTGAAGCTGAAATCGGCGCTGCCCGCGAAGCGTCCGCCCTCGAAGGGGAACGCCTGCGCATTGCCCGTGACGGCGGCGCGTTCGAGCATGGGACCGCCCGGCCAACCAAGACCCAGGATGGAGGCCGCCTTGTCGAACGCCTCGCCCGCCGCATCGTCGCGCGTGCGGGCGATCACGGTGGCGTGCAGCGCATCGGGCATCGAAAGGATGTGCGTGTGTCCGCCGCTCGCCACCAACCCGATCGCGGGGTACGCGGGGGGCGTGTCGTTCAGATGGCACGCGGCGAGATGCGCCTGCACATGATCCACGCCAAGGAACGGCTTGCCGATGGTCCACGCGAACGCCTTGGCCGCGCTGGTGCCCACCAGCAGCGAGCCGATCAGGCCGGGGCGATGGCCTGCAGCCACGGCAGCGAGATCGGTCGGCGCGACACCTGCCTGCTGCAGCGCTGCGCGGATGGCGGGGGTGAGCTTCTCCAGATGCGCGCGGCTGGCCAGCTCCGGCACCACGCCGCCGTATTCGGCGTGCACGGCGTCCTGCGTGATCACGGTCTCGCTGCGCACCAGCATGCGGCCTTCGCGCAGTTCCACCACCGCGGCGGCGGTTTCGTCGCAGCTCGTCTCCAGCGCCAGGATGAGCCGCGATGGGGTCACCCGCGCATCCTAGAATCATTCCTCCATGGAAACCGGACTCTCGCAGTCGCGCATCCTGTCGGAGCGCTCGATCCTTGTGCAGGTGCGCCTGCCCAGCAGTGACGTGGATGAGCGCGATCCGCTGGGTGAGTTGCGCGCCTTGGCCGACACGGCCGGCGTGCAGGTGGTTGGCGAGATGCAGCAGAACCTGAAGGTGCCCCGCGGCGCCACCTACCTGGGCAAGGGCAAGGTGGAGGAACTGGCCGCCATGGTGCAGGCGCTCGACGCGAAGGTGGTGGTGTTCGACAACGATCTCTCGCCCAGTCAGGTGCAGGGCCTCGAGGAGGGGATCGGCTGCAAGGTGCTGGATCGAAGCGAGCTGATCCTTGACATCTTCGCGCACCGTGCCACCACGCGACAGGCGCAGCTGCAGGTGGAGATCGCGCAGTTGCAGTACACCGCACCGCGTCTGCGCGCCATGTGGGCACACCTTGGACAGGTGACCGGCGGTGCGCCCGTGGGCGTGGGCACGCGCGGCCCGGGTGAGCAGCAGCTGGAAATCGACCGTCGACTGGTGAAGGTGCGTGTGGATCGCCTGCGGGGCGAACTGGCCGAGATCGCCGGTCGCAAGCAGCGCGAGGTGCACGCGCGACGCACCGAGCACTTCACCGCTGGCCTGGTGGGCTACACCAACGCGGGCAAGAGCAGCCTGTTCAACGCGCTCACGCGCGGCGGAGCCTTCGCCAATGACCAGTTGTTCGCCACGCTGGGCACGCGCGTGGAACAGTGGAACCTGCACGGCGGAAACAGCTGCATGCTGAGCGACACCGTGGGTTTCATCCGCGACCTGCCGCACCATCTGGTGGCCAGTTTCCGCAGCACGCTGGAGGATGCGGTGCATGCGCACCTGCTGCTGGTGGTGCTGGATGTGAGCGATCCGCGCGCCGAGAACCAGCTGGAGGTGGTGGAGCACACGCTGAACGAGATCGGCGCCACCGAGCCGGCGCGGCTGCTGGTGCTGAACAAGGCCGATCGGCTGGAGTCGGCCAGTGCGCGCGATTCCGAGCGCGTGCATCCGCTGTCGTGGTGGCTGGAGCGGCATCCCGATGCGCTGGCGGTGAGCGCGCTCACGGGTGAGGGCCTTGATCGACTGGCCGAGCATGTGCTGGAGCGTCAGAAGGGCGCGGTGCGCACGTTGCGCGTGACCGTGCCGCTGCGCGACGCGCGCACGGTCGATTTCCTGGAGAAGCGCTGCCCCGTGCAGGCGCGCGACTACCTGGATTCGCAGGTGACGCTCACGGTGGAGATCGGCCGGCGTCAGGTGGACCAGCTGCTGTCGCGCGGCGCACGCTTCGACATCGAGGGCGTTCCGGCGAACGACTTCGTGCGCACGCAGTGGGATGCGCAGCCCGGCAGGCCCGATCGCGGCGCACCGCCGCA
>CAIPQY010000063.1 GCA_903867275.1 uncultured bacterium
CAGCGCCAGACTGGCCAGCACGGGACCCACGAACAACTGCATGCGCGCGGCGCCCAGGCATCGCAGAGTGGCCAGTTCGCGATCCAGTTCCGCCACCGAGGTGGTCATGCCCACGCCCACGATGAACGCGCCCGCAAGGATCGAGATGGCGCAGCCCAGCACGAACCCCAACCTGCCCGCATTCACCTGCTTGTCCATGCCGCTGGTCGCCATCTCGGCAGGCTCCAGCAGCATGCCTTCCGGAATGTCTGCGGCGCGTGCGGTGCACCAGGCGGCGGCGTCGGTGCCGGGTTGCAGCGCGATGGCCACGTTGGTGGCCTCGTCGCCGCGATTGGTGGCGTTCGCGAGCGTGCGTCGATCGAGTTCCACCATGGGTCGCTGCAGCGCGCCCAGCATCGGACGATTCATCACGCCCGTCACCGTGAGATCGACCGGCGTACCCAATCGCACGATGCGCACCTTGGTGCCCACGCCGGCTTCCAGTGCCTTGGCGGTCATGGGGTCGAGCGCGATCTCGTCCGCGGCGGTGGGGCGCTTGCCCTCGCGCATGGAAAGCCCCTCGAAACGCGCATCCGGCGTGGCATCCATGCCGCGTGCCTGCGCGGTGGTGCGCAACGGGCGTGCGTCACGGTCGCGCGCGCCGTCGGTGCGAAGCAGCGTGATCGAGCCCGTCAGGCGCGCCTGCGCCGCCTGCACACCGGGCCATGTGCGCACGCGCTCAACGATGTCCGCGTCGAACGGCGCGCCGGCCTGCTGCACAAGGCGCACGTCGACTGCGCCCAGCAGCTTCACCATTCGATGCTCCAGGTTCGACTGCGCGGTCTGCAGGCCCGTGCTGACAGCGGTCACCAGCGACGCGGCGAGCGCGATCGAGATGGCCAGCAGCAGACTTCTAGCGGGCCGCGCGGAGAGTGTCCGCCACGCGAACCGCCAACTGGGAAGGATCCATGCCATGAAGATCGATGTTTCCGGCGACCACGCCGTCGCGCAGCACGTGCACGCGCTGGCAGTGCACGGCGGCCAGCGGCTCGTGCGTCACCATCAGCACAAGCATGTTGCGGCGCGCGGCGATTTCCGCCAGCAGGCGCCACAGTCGGTCGCTGGTCTGACTGTCCAGATTGCCCGTGGGCTCGTCGGCCAACAGCACGGGCGGTTCCTGCAGCAGCGCGCGGGCGATCGCCACGCGTTGCTGCTCGCCGCCTGACAGCGCGTCGGGGCGATGGTCCATGCGGTCACGCAGGCCGAGTTCCTGCAGCAATTCCGAGGCGCGCGGCGCCATGAGTGCGTGTGAGCGTCCGTCCAGCGTGGCGGGCAGCGTCACGTTCTCAAGCGCCGTGAGCGTGGGCAGCAGGTTGAAGCCCTGAAAGATCACGCCGCTGCGGCGACGTCGATGCAGCGTGAGCTCGGCCTCGCTGAGGTTCGCCAACGAGACATCGCCCACCCTGATCTCGCCGGCGTCGGCGGTGTCCAGCCCCGCCAGCAGGTACAGCAGCGTGCTCTTGCCGCTTCCCGAAGGCCCCATGATGGCGTGGAAGCCGGGACCCTCGATCTGCAGGTCGACACCGCGCAGTGCCTGCACCGATCGCGAGCCCTGTCGATAGGACTTGTGCACGCCCCGCACGCTGACGCGACACGCCTGCGTCGGCTGCGTTTCAGTGGACGGCATGCTTGCTGTCGTAGGTGGCCGAGTCCATCAGCTTGGACAGCGGCGCGGTGTCGCTGGCATTCAACTTCACGAGCCAGCCACGACCGAATGGATCGCTGTTCAGCAGCGAGGGATCCTTCACGGCATCCTCGTTCACGGCGGCGATGGTGCCGCCCACGGCTGCGTAGATCTCGCTGGTGGTCTTCACGCTCTCCACCTCGCCGATGGTCTCGCCCGCCTTCACGGCGGTGCCCACGGGCTTCAGCTGGACATAGGTCACGTCCGTCAGCTCATTGGCCGCGAACTGGGTGATACCCATGGTGACTTCCTGGCCCTTGGCGAGGAACCACTCGTGCGAATCGGAAAAACGGCAGGTGTTGGGACTGGTCATGGTGTGCTCCGGGGCCCGGGATGATAGGGACCCGCCGGCCGCCTGCTATCTTGCCCGCAGACCCATGCAAGCCCAGATGCTGATCGCCGTCTCGGCTGGATCGATGCGGAACCTGCTCACGCGGGCCAAGAACCCGCTGGCGCTGCATGATCTGCCCACCTTTGCGCGCGAGGAACTGGATCTGCGGGGGCTCAATCTTCCAAGCGACCTGCTGGCGGGCAAGAGCCTGGTGGAGCTGGATCGCATCCGCGACCGCGCCGATCGCGTGGGCTGCCCGTGCCTCATGCTTGTGGAAACCGACGCGCTGGACATCGCCGGCGCGGACAAGGCGCAGGCCGCCGCCATGGATCGTGTGCGCAAGCTGGCCACCGCGGCGAACCGGCTTGGCTGCGCCTTCGTGGGCGTGAAGCTGCGCGAGATCGGTTCGCCCGCGCAGATGGATCGCGCCTCGCTCGCGCTTCGTGCGGCATTGGCCGAGGTGGATCGCTGGGAAGTGAACCTGCTGCTGCAGCCGCATGGTGGTCTGCTCGAGAAGGGCGATCCGCTGGTGGAGCTGGTGAAGAAGGTCGGTGGCTTCCGCATCGGCGCGCTGCCTTCGTTCCAGCACGCGCATGACAGCGGAGACATGAAGGACATGCTACGACGCCTCGCGCCCTATGCGCAGGCCATGATCGCGCAGGTGCGCGGCTTCGACGCGGCCGGCAAGCATCAGGGCTGGTCCATGGAGGCCGCCATCGACACGCTGCGCGCCGTGGGCTTCGGCAACATGCTCAGCCTGGAATACACGGGCAAGGGCGATGCCACCAAGCACCTGATCCGCGCACGCGAGGTGCTGGGCGAGGCGCTGAAGGCCGTGGCGATCGAAGCCGAGGAGGATCTGGCCGCTGAAGAGGAGGAGGCGGCGTGATCACGAGTCTGGTGATCACGATCGACGGCCCTGCCGGCACAGGCAAGAGTTCCGTCGCCAATCGGCTCGCGCAACGACTGGGACTCGAGTTCCTCGACACCGGCGCCATGTACCGCGCGGCGGCACTGTTGGCCATCGAATTGGGTCTGTCACCGGATGGCGGCCACGAACTCGCCGCGGCGATCGGTCGCGAGCCGCCGCGATTCGACTGGAAAGCCAGCCCGCCGCGACTGCTGCTCGGCAACCGAGATGTGAGCGAGCGCATTCGCGACGCCGACGTGACCGGCATCGTTTCGCGCGTGGCCGTGTGCCCCGAGGTGCGACGACAGATGGTGGCGTGGCAGCGCGCGGCAGCCATGCAGCATCCCCGACTGGTGACCGAGGGTCGCGATCAGGGCAGCGTGGTGTTCCCCGATGCGCCGCTTCGCATCTATCTCGATGCCGATCCGCATGTGCGCGCGCGCCGTCGCGCGGAGCAGCTGCGTGCCGCCGGACGCGCGGCCGATGAGGCGGACATCCTGCGCGGCATCCTGGAACGCGACCGCATCGATTCGGGCCGCAGCGAAGGGCCGCTGCGGGTGCCGGAAGGCGCCGAACGCGTGGACACCAGCACGCTCGATCTGCATGGCGTGGTCGAGCGGCTCGAGACACTGGCCCGTGCAAGACTGGGCGACCGACTGGCGCACAACGCCGCGGCCGCGGCGCGCGCGTGATCGGCAACGACCATCTTCGTCGCGCTCCAGGCAAGACCCGCATGCAGGCCCTGTGGTGGGATCTGGCCGAGCGCACGGCCGAACTGATCGTGCGCGCGCTGTGGGTGCTGCGCGTGGATGGTGCGGAGCGCGTGCCGCGCACGGGCCCCGTGATCTTCATCAGCAATCACCAGAGCTACCTCGACCCGGTCGTGAACGGCGTGGCCACGCGCGACCGGCAGGTGGGCTTCCTGGCCAAGGTCGAGTTGTTCGGATTCAGTCCCTTCGGGCGGCTCATCCAGTCCTTCGGCGCCATTCCGCTGAAGGAGCGATCGGACATGGCAGCCATGCGCGCGGCGATCGGCGAACTGCAGACGGGACGCTGCATCGTGGTGTATCCCGAGGGTGGCCGTTCCGACGATGGCGAAGTGGGCGTGTTCCACCGCGGCGTGGCGCTGATCGTGCGGCGCACCAAGGTGCCGGTGGTGCCGATGGCGGTGGAGGGTCCGTATCGCGTGTGGCCATCCTCCCGCAAGTTGCCGCGACCCATTGGCCGGCTTTCGGTGATCGTGGGTGAACCGATTCCCGCCGAGACGCTGCTGGCCGACGAGGACGACGGCGTGGATCGCATGCGCCAGTCGGTGCTTGCGCTGCAGGCGAAGTTGCGTGCGCGTGAGGCCAAGCGTGGCTGAGACACATCGTGAAGCGATGGCGCCGCGCGAGGCGGCCGCCGCGATCGCCTCGGCATTGACGACGGCCGGATTCGTGGCGCGCTTCGCCGGCGGCTGCGTGCGCGACGAACTGCTGGGACATCATCCCGCCGACTACGACGTGGCCACCAATGCCACGCCCGACCAGATCAAGGCGTGCTTTCCAAAGGCGCGGGGCGTGGGCGAGCACTTCGGCGTGATGCTGGTGCGACACGGGGGACGCACGGTGGAAGTGGCCACCTTCCGTGGCGAGGGCCCATATCGCGACGGTCGCCGTCCAGAGCGCGTGGAGTTCAGCGACGAGGTGACCGACGCGAACCGCCGCGACTTCACCATCAACGGGCTGTTCATGGATCCCGCCACGGGCACGGTGATCGATCATGTGGGTGGTCGCGCCGACCTGCAGGCGCGCCTGCTTCGCGCCATCGGCGATCCGGACGCACGGCTGGAGGAGGATCGCCTGCGCCTGCTGCGTGCCGTGCGCTTCGCTGCGCGCTTCGACATGCGCATGGATCCCGCGACCGCGCAGGCCGTGCAGCGACATGCGCCCGAGCTGCGGGGCGTCAGCCGTGAGCGCGTGGGCCAGGAGGTGCGCCGGATGTTGTTGCACACCACGCGTGGCGTGGCCGTGCAGCTGATCGAATCGCTGGGCCTTGCGCCCGCAACGCTGCTGGAGGCATCGGCTGCGCTGCAGGGCACGCGCGTGCAGCAATTGCCTCAGCACGCCTCCGTGTCGTGCGCGCTGGCGGCTTGGATGCTGGATCGTCCCGTGCAGGTGCCGTGGCAGCAGCGCGTGAAGGTCTGGACCGACGCGCTGGTGCTGTCCAATCACGAGCGCGACGCACTGCATGAGGCGCTTCGGTTGCGCGATGCG
>CAIPQY010000064.1 GCA_903867275.1 uncultured bacterium
CTACCGGGATGGCTTGATCCGTCACCGATATGCTGCGTGCGTGAACCGTCTCCTCGCGATTCCCGTCACGGCCGTGCTGTTGATGGCGGTGCCGGCCTGTGACAGCACCCCGCGCCGCGCCGACGGATCGCCCCTGCTGGCGCCGGATGCCTCGGCGGGTGGGTGGCTGCGGGAGATCAAGTCGATCCGTGTGCATCCCCTGAGCCGCATCATGGCACGCACCGATCCACTGATGCTCGATGTGCGTGTGGAGTGCAGCGACCTGGACGACAACGATGTGCGCACGGTCGGACTCCTGCGGGTGCAGGTCGGTACCGGCGAAGGTGCCGAAACGGTCACGGTGGACCTGAACGACCACGCCACCAATCGGCGATGCTGGGATTCGGTCACGCGCACCTATTCCGTGCGCGTTCCGGCACCCGCGGGCTTCCAGTGCCAGCCCAAGGCCACACTTCCGGTGGAGGTGTGGCTGCGCCTGAATGCCGACGCCGAGCTGCATGCGACCCGCCAGGTTGCATGCCCATGACCTTGCGCGGTCAGGCGCTGCGGGCGGATGCGTGGATGCTGCTCGCCTCCATCATCTGGGGCGCGGCGTTCGTGGCGCAAGGCAAGGCGGCGGCGCATCTGGACGCGCTCAGCATCATCGCACTTCGATTCACGGTGGGTGGACTGCTGCTGCTGCCCATCGCGCTTGCACGACGATCGCGCGTGCGGGCGCATTCGCCGTGGCCCACGGTGGCGCTGGGCGGCACGCTTGCGGGGCTCGTGATGCTGCTGGCCGCCGTGCTGCAGCAGCGCGGCATCGAGGCGGGCGCCACGGCCAGTGCAGCCGGATTCATCACCGGGCTGTATGTGCTGTTCGTGCCGATTCTGGGATTGGCCGTGGGCGTGCGAACGCACATCACGGTATGGGCCGGTGCGTTGGTGGCGGCGGCGGGCCTGTACATGCTGAGTGTGGGCCCTGATCTGTCCATGTCCCGCGGTGATGTGCTGGTGCTGCTGTGCGCGCTCGCCTGGGCGGTGCATGTGCTGCTGATCGGACGCTTCTCGCCCAAGTGCGATGCCATCGAGCTTGCGGCCGCGCAGTTTCTGGTGACGGGCGTGGTGGCCATGTGCCTGCTGCCCTTCCTTTCACCATCGCTGCCCTCGCTTGAATCCATCGAAGCGGTGATCTGGCCACTGGTGTATCTGGGACCCGTTGCGGTGGGTGTGGCATTCACCCTGCAGGTGGTCGGGCAACGCACGGCACCCCCGGCCCACGCCGCGGTGATCCTGAGCATGGAATCGCTGTTTGCCGCGGTGTTTGGGGCCGCCATCGGGGGTGAGCGGCTGACCGGGGGCCAATATGCGGGGTGCGGGCTGATGCTGGCGGGCATCCTGCTGGCCCAGGCCGTGGATCTGCGCGGCAAGCCCGCTGCGGCGGCCGAAACCGCAACCCCCCGCTGATCCCGGATTTGCTGCTAGAATCCTCGCCCGCTTTGGGGATTAGTGTAACGGTAGCACAACTGACTCTGACTCAGTTAGTCCTAGTTCGAATCTAGGATCCCCAGTTCAAGATCGATGCGAAGCGCCCTGGCCACCTCCAGGGCGTTTCGCTTTTTGGATCCTCGCGTGGCGAGATCGATCGTGCAGGCTCGAATGGCTGCAAGTTGTGACCGATGCGACTCGCGTGAGCGCGATCGACGCATTCCCTAGCATCGCCCTCATGCGCGTGGTCAGCCTGCTTCCG
Source organism: uncultured bacterium (assembly GCA_903867275.1). Classification (GTDB taxonomy): domain Bacteria; phylum Planctomycetota; class Phycisphaerae; order Phycisphaerales; family SM1A02; genus SYAC01. The sequence continues at coordinate 1,730 of CAIPQY010000064.1, forward strand.
TCCGCAACCGAGATCCTGTGCCGCATCGGTGGCGCGGATCTGCTGGTGGGACGAAGTCATGAGTGCGACTTTCCCGCCGAGGTTGCGGATCGACCGGTGCTGACCAGTCAGAAGACCCACGCGGCCACCAGCGCAGAGATCGATCGTCAGGTTCGCGAGGCGCTGCAGGATGGCAGCGGTGGCGCAGGCCTGTATCGCCTGGACGAGGCGCGGCTTCGCGAACTGCGGCCCGACGTGATCCTGACGCAGGATCTGTGCGATGTGTGCTCCATCGATCTGCGCACCGTGCAGCGCGTGGCGGCGGACATGCCCAGCAAGCCGCTGATCGTGAACCTGAATCCGAGCACCATCATGCAGGTGCTTGATGATGTGCTGCGCGTGGGTGATGCCGTGGGTCGCGTGGCGCAGGCGCAGCAGGCCATGGTGGAACTGCGCGATGGGTACTGGAGCGCGATCGACTTCGTGAATCCGTATGTGCCTGGGCCCGAGGTGCTGTTTCTGGAGTGGTGCGACCCGCCGTTTGGTGGCGGGCACTGGACGCCGGAACTGGTGCAGGCCGCAGGTGGGCGTCATTCGCTGGGGCAGGCTGGCGCGAAGAG
>CAIPQY010000065.1 GCA_903867275.1 uncultured bacterium
CCAGTTGGTGAATCAGGTGGCCGGCCGATGCGGTCGCGGCAGCAGCGGCGGTCGCGCCATCGTGCAAACCTTCCAGCCCGACGCCGCGGCCATCCGTCTGGCCGCCGCGCACGACTTCGAAGGCTTTGCCGCACAAGAACTTGCGGCTCGAAAGCAGTTCGGCCTGCCGCCCTACCGCCGCATGGCGCGCGTGGTGGTTCGCCACGCCAGCGAAACCGCCGCCCGCGACGAAGCCAAGCGCATCCGCGACGCGCTCGACCGTCTGCCCGAATGCAAGGGCTGTGAGGTTCGCGGCCCGCACCCCTGCCCGATCACCCGCGTTTCCGACCGTTTCCGCATGCAGGTTGAAATGTTCGCCCCCGATGCCGCCGCCCTGCAGCGCCTGATCACGGCCGCCCGAAACGCCGGCGCGTTCCCAGGCGGCGAACTTGCTGCAGTGGACGTGGATCCGGTGGCGCTGCTCTAAAGCGTCGCCAAGCGCGCCGCGGCCAAAGGTGGCCGCAAAGCGGCATCCAGCGGAGCAAAGGCGAGCCCCCCACGTGTTTCTCAGGACTGCCCCATCGAGCCGGCGCGACGCTGAATAGCCGCTGCGTATGCGAAGCGGAGCAGCGGCGGGCCGCGTGCGGCCACCTTTGGTCGCGGCGCGCGTTCGCCCGCTTCCAGGTGCCCACGCTCGCCCCCTGCAAACACCTTCCACCCCCCTTCATCTGACGGCAAAAACCGCTAGAATCCGGCAGTTTCAGGGAGCGACCGCTTTCGGACGGATACCGGCATGGCGCCGGGCCGCTTCCGACACTGGTTGGCTCCCGGGAGAGCCTTCGTGACCACCCCCGCCACGCCGAATCCTTCCTACGCCATGCCACCCCAGGTGAACGGTCTCGACGCCGCGTTCCTGGAGCAGCTCTACACCAGCTGGAAGAAGGATCCGAACAGCGTCTCGGCGGACTGGCGCACGTTCTTCCAGGGCTTCGAACTCGGCTACGAGCGCGCACCCGAAACCGACGGCGCTTCGCAGCCCGTCACCACCGCGGCGCCCGCGCCTGCGGCCGCACCCATCGCCACCGCACCGGCTGCGCCCGGCACCCGCGGCGCGCAGAGCAAGGTCGACAGTCTCATCTACGCGTATCGCGACCTCGGCCACCTCGCGGCCGGCCTTGATCCGCTGGGCACCGAACGTCCGTTCCCCGAACAGCTCACGCTCGAATCCTTCGGTCTCAGCGACGAGGATCTCGCGGCGTCGTTCGATCCAGGTTCGCTGCCGCTGCCCAACCCATCGCCGCTCGCCGACATCCTGAACCTGCTCGAAGAGACCTACTGCCGACACATCGGCGTGGAGTTCCTGCATGTGCAGGATCGCGAGAAGCGTCGCTGGCTGCAGAAGCGCATGGAGACCGTGCGCAACCAGCCGACCTTCGACGCCGCCACGCGCAAGCGCCTGCTCGAGCGTCTGGTCGCGGCCGAAGGCTTCGAGTCGTTCCTGGAGAAGCGCTACATCGGCAAGAAGCGCTTCGGCCTCGAAGGCGGTGAAAGCCTGATCCCGATGCTCGACACCATCGTGGAGCAGGCGCCCGCGCAGGGCGTGCGCGAACTCAGCTTCGGCATGGCGCACCGCGGTCGCCTGAATGTGCTGGCCAACGTGCTGCACAAGAAGTTCGACCAGATCTTCACCGAATTCGACGAGGCCTGGAAGGAGGACTTCCTCACCGGCGGCGGCGACGTGAAGTACCACCAGGGCTACTCCAGCGACGTCACCACCAGCACCGGTCAGCAGGTGCATCTCACGCTCGCGGCCAATCCAAGCCATCTCGAGTTCGTGAGCAGCGTGGTGATGGGTCGTTGCCGCGCCAAGCAGCGCCTGGCCGGCGACACCGAGCGCCGCACGGCCGTGGTGCCGGTGGTGCTGCACGGCGACGCGGCATTCCCGGGTCAGGGCGTGGTGGCCGAGTGCCTGAACATGATGCGCCTCGAGGGTTACACCGTCGGCGGCACCATCCACGTGATCATCAACAACCAGGTCGGCTTCACCACCGACCAGAAGGACCTGTTCAGCGGCCGCTACTGCACCGACATGGCGAAGATGGTGGAGGCGCCGATCTTCCACGTGAACGGCGACGACCCCGAGGCCTGCGCATGGGCCGCGCGACTGGCGCTGGATTGGCGACAGAACTTCGGCACCGACGCGGTGATCGACATGTGGTGCTATCGCAAGAACGGCCACAACGAGACCGACGAGCCCAACTTCACGCAGCCCCTGCTGTACCAGCGCGTGCGCAAGCAGGTCACCGTGATGCGCCGCTACGCCGACGTGCTGCAGAGCGAAGGCGTGATCAGCAAGGCCGATGTCGACGCGATGCACGAGGAGCTGGTGCGCCACATGGACGAGGCGCAGACACGCACCAAGGAAAAGCCGGTGCTGCCAGGCGTGAATCCGTTCCAGCACATCTGGGCGGGACTCACCGGCAGCTACGCCGAGGCGCCCGTGGAAACCGGCGTGCCCGAGGCCACCATCCGCTCGATCGGTGCCACGCTGGGCGCAACGCCCGCGGGCTTCCAGGCACACAAGAACATCGCGCGCCTGCTCGAGACGCGCGCCAAACTGGGTGGCGATGCCGGCCTCGACTGGGGCATGGGCGAACTGCTCGCCTTCGGCAGCCTGCTGCTCGAGGGCCATCCCATCCGCCTCACCGGCCAGGATGTGGAGCGCGGCACCTTCAGCAGCCGCCATGTGGTGGTGAACGACCAGAACACCGGCAAGCCGCATGTGGCGCTGAACCAGCTCGGCCCCGATCAGGCGAAGTTCTGCGTGCACAACAGCCCGCTCACCGAGCAGGCCGTGCTGGGCTTCGAGTACGGCTACTCGCTCACCGATCCGCGCATGCTCATCATCTGGGAGGCGCAGTTCGGCGACTTCGGCAACGGCGCGCAGGTCATCATCGACCAGTTCATCGCCAGCGCCGAGACGAAGTGGCATCGCAGCAGCGGTCTGGTGATGCAGCTGCCGCACGGCTACGAGGGTCAGGGCCCCGAGCACTCGAGCGCGCGTCTGGAGCGTTTCCTGCAGCTGTGCGCGGGCGACAACATGATCGTGTGCCAGCCCACCACCAGCGCGCAGCTCTTCCACCTGCTGCGCCGCCAGATCAAGGTGAACTTCCGCAAGCCGCTGGTGCTGATGACGCCCAAGAGCATGCTGCGACTGCCCGCCGCGTGCAGCCCCGTGCAGGATTTCGTGAAGGGCAGCTGGAAGCGCGTCATCGCAGACGACGCGGCACCCGCACCCGAGGCCACGCGCCGCGTGATCCTGTGCAGCGGCAAGCTGTATCACGAGCTGATCGCGCAGCGCACCAAGGCCGCCACCAAGGATGTGGCCATCGTGCGCGTGGAGCAGCTGCATCCATTCCCGGCCGACGAACTGAAGCCGATCCTGGATCGCTTCGCCAAGGCCGAGGTGTGCTGGGTGCAGGAGGAGCCGCGCAACATGGGTGCGTGGCGCTTCGTGCAGGGCAAGATGATGGATCACTTCGCGGGTCGCGCCGTGCAGTACATCGGCCGCCCCGATGCATCCAGCCCCGCCGTGGGCAGCCTGAAGATGCACCAGCAGCAGCAGGACCGGATCCTGGTCGACGCCGTGGGCGCCGCCAAGGCAACCGACGACAAGAGCAAGGACGCCAAGGAAGCGGCCACCGCCGCCAAGCACTGAACGCGGATCGCGGCGCCTGAACGCACCGCACGCACGGAGAACGAACCATGACCGACGTCACCATTCCAAGTCCCGGCGAAAGCATCACCGAAGTGCGCATCGGCGCGTGGAAGCGCAACGATGGCGACTGGGTTGAGAAGGACGAACTGCTGAACGAGATCGAGAGCGACAAGGCCACGCTCGAACTGCTCGCCCCCGCGGCCGGCACGCTGAAGGTGACCGCCGACAGCGGCACCGATCAGAAGGTCGGCGCCATCGTGGCGAAGATCGACGACAAGGCCAAGCGCCCCGCCGGCGCCGCGCCTGCCGCCAAGCCCGCGCCCGCCGCGGCACCCGCTGCCGAAGCGATCGAACCCAAGGCCACCAGCGTGGCCCGCAAGATGGCCGCCGACAAGGGCGTGGACATCGCCAAGGTGGAAGGCACCGGCCCCGGCGGTCGCGTGACCAAGGCCGACATCGAGAATGCCGGCAGCGCGCCCGCGGCCAAGCCCGCGCCTGCCATGGTTTCAACCACCAGCGCCCCCGTCTTCACCGGCAGCCGAGGCGTGCGTCGCGAGCGCATGACCAAGCTGCGCGCCCGCATCGCCGAGCGCCTGGTGATGGCCAAGAACACCGCCGCCATGCTCACCACCTTCAATGAGTGCGACATGAGCGAGGTGATGCGCCTGCGCGCCGAGCACAAGGAGGCCTTCGAGAAGCGCCACGGCACGGGCCTTGGCTTCATGGGCTTCTTCATGAAGGCCGTGGTGAGCGCGCTCGAGAAGTATCCGCGCGTGAACGCCAGCATCGTGGGCGACGAGATCGAGTACCACGACTACATCGACGTGTCGGTGGCCGTGGGCACCGACAAGGGCCTGGTGGTGCCGGTGGTGCGCAACGTGCAGGGCATGTCCATCGCGCAGATCGAGATGGGCATCAAGGAGCTCGCCGTGAAGGCGCGCGATGGTCGACTGAGCGTGGAGGACATGACGGGCGGCACGTTCACCATCACCAATGGTGGCGTGTACGGCAGCCTCATGAGCACGCCCATCCTCAACCCACCGCAGTCGGGCATCCTGGGCATGCACGCCATCAAGAACCGCGCGGTCGAATGTCCCAAGAACCCGGGGCATGTCGTCATCCGACCCATGATGTACCTCGCCCTCAGCTACGACCACCGCATCGTGGACGGCGCCGAGGCGGTGGGCTTCCTGGTGCAGGTGAAGAACGCCATCGAGAAGCCCGAGCGGCTGCTGCTGGGCGTTTGAGTTTCCGATGCATTCGCGCGGCTGAAGCGCAGTCAATTGCGCGCCAGTCGCGCCGCATGCATCACGCGCTAGTTATCTGCCGAATGGACAAAAGCGCCAGCATGTCGGCGCTTCGCCCGGAATCGGCGATCCCCGGAACCGGAATACCCCGCAAGAGCTCGGCGGGCACACAACTCGCCCCGCGCGATTCCATGCGACATCCATGGGCGCGGACGCACGCATTTGCGCTAGATTTCTGGAATGCCTGGGGAAATTCTGGATGACATGACCCGGTGGGTGAATCTCGCTGCCCAAGGCGACGAGATGGCTGCCGCCAAGGTGTGGGAGTGCATGTACGAAGACCTTCGCCGCACCGCGCGGCGCGTGCTGGGTCCAACGCCGCTGAACAGCGTGGGGCAGCCAGGCCCCACCACCGTGGTGCACGAAGTGTTCCTGAAGATGTTTCATCAGGCATCCGAAAAGCCCGAGTTCGAGAACCGCCGGCACTTCTTCGGATCCATGGCGCGTGCCATGGGCCAGTTCCTGGTGGACTACCGGCGTCACCACCGACGCGAGAAGCGTGGCGGACTGGTGCAGACCATTCCGCTTGGCATCGATGTGGAACACCTGGCCCGACTGGACGAGGCGCTGATCGCCACCGACAGCGGCGTGCTGGATGCCATCCGAAAGCTTGAAGCCGTGCATCCGCTCGCCGCCGAGGTGGTGTGGCTGCGCTTCATCGCGGGCCTGAGTCTGGAACACACCTCGCAGGCCATGGGCATCGCGCCTCGTACCGTGAGCAAGCACTGGAACTTCGCACGCGCCTTCGTGCGTCGCGAGATCGAGCGGCAGCACGGACCGCTGCCAGACGAATCCAAGGCGAGCGACAGATGAACGCTGGCGATCCGTTCGTGGCGCCGGTGGACCCGCTGCGCGCCGAGGATGTGATGCACGAGGCGCTGCAGACGCCCCTGCCTGGCCGCATCGCCGTGGTCGAGCAGCTTTGCGGCAGCGACACCGCCCTGTGCGCCGAAGTGAAAAGCCTGCTGCAGCACCTGCCGGACCCGGAGAACCCCGAGGATCCGGACCAGCCGCTTGGCGAAGTGCAGTTCGAGGGGCAGGTGATCGGTGGCTGCCGAGTGGAGTCGCTGCTCGGTCGCGGCGGCACTGGTCGCGTGTTCAAGGCCATGCAGGAGTGGCCTCCACGCCCCGTGGCGCTGAAGATCCTGCGACCTGAACTGATCACCGAGTCGGCG
>CAIPQY010000066.1 GCA_903867275.1 uncultured bacterium
CGGTCGCCTGCCACCACGCGGTCGCCCATCACGCTGACGCAGGTCAGCTTGGCGTCGCTGGCGTCGGCGTTGAACTGCTTCACCACCTGCCAGCCGGGGCTGGTGCCCGCCGGCGGCGCGGCGTCGTAGCGCAGCGCGCGCACATAGTTGCGATCGGCCACCAGCAGCTCGGCCTTGCCGTCACCCAGCACGTCGAACACCGCGGTGTTGCGACCGTTGGCCGCCTGCACCAGACCGAACTGGCCCATGTCCTTGCTTTCGAGCGTCTTCAGTTCGCTCTTGCCGTCCTTGTCGGTCACCTCGCGCACCATGATCATGGGCTTGTCGGGGGTGAACACCAGCAGGTCGGTGTGACCCTCGTGATCCACATCCACGCCCAGGATCGACTCGGGGCTGCGGCTCAGGCTGCCAAGCGACACGCTGCGATGGTTCTTCGCATCCATCGCCGCCTCGCCCGTGGCGGGCACCAGCGTCAGCGTGTAGTTGCGTCCATCCTTCGTGACCACCGCCAGCGTGGGCGTGCCGTTGAAGGTGACCAGGTTCATCGACACCGGCGATGCGCCGGACGCCAGCGGCACGGGCTTCGGGAAGCCGATGCCATCCGTGCCCGCATCGCAGCGACCCAGCACGCCTTCCTTCTCGCTGAGCAGGAACACCTGCGCGGGCTTGCCGTCGGCAGCGGGCAGGGCTGCCACCGCATCCAGATCGGCCAGCGCGGGGAAGCGTTCGGGGCTGTCGAATCCCTTGCCCGCGCGCTGGCGATACAGCATCACGGCGTTCTCGGCGGTGTTGGTGGCAAGCAGATCCTGACGGCCATCGCCATCGAGATCCACCACCGCGTAGCTGCGCTTGCGGTTCTGCGGATCCTTGAATGCCCAGGTCTGGATGCTGGCTTCGCGATCACCCGCGCCGGCGATGGGCGCCTTCTCCATGCGGCTGAACACGATGCGCTTCGAGGGGCGCTCGATGGTGCCGATCAGCGCCTGCTTCTCGCCGGGCAGTCGCACGGTCTCGGCCTCGCGCAGCGGCGGCATCTCGAAGCGCAGCTGCGGTCCAAGCACCAGCTTGTCGCCTTCGCGGCTGCTCAGCCAGATGCGCAGGGGGCTGGCGTCTTCCGGCACCACGCCCATCACGTCGGGCGTGCCGTTGCCGTCCAGGTCCTCGATCACGCTGGCCACCACATTGCCCGCACCGATGTCGAGTTCGGTGGGCGTGCCCAGCTGATCCTTCTCCAGCGGCCAGATCATGATCTTGCCGCCCACGTTGCCGATGATCTCGGGCTTGTCGTCGCCGATCACGTTGGCCACGTGCAGGTTGTCGCGGTTGCCGGCCAGACCCTTCATGGGGAACTTGCGAACCACCTCGAACACGCCGGGCTTGGTCTGCCGCACCAGCGCGATGGTGCCGGGCTGGCCCGCGTAGATCAGGTCCATGCGGCCATCGCCGTCGTAGTCGAAGGGCACCACGGCCTGCACCTCGTTGGGCACGCTGATGGTCTCGCGGCGGAAGCGCCACAGTTCGGGCAGTTCGTTCGAGCCGGCGGCGGGGGCCTTCACGTCGCCGGGCTTGGCATCGGGCTTCTGGTAGTAGATCTCGATGCGGCTCTTGTGGTTGTTCACCGCGATCAGGTCCTTGCGGCCGTCGCCGTCCATGTCGGCACTGTCGAGCGGGCCACCCTTCGGATCGATCTTCTGCACCTCCAGCGGCTCGAAGCCGTAGTTGCCGGAGAGGTCGGCGCCCTGAGGGGCGAAGGCGAGGATCGACGCGAGCAGAAGGGTCGTGTGCATGAGGTCTCCGGTATCGAGCCGAGCCGTTCCGTGGTTCGGTGCGGCTATAGTAGCGGCGTGCGAATCACCAACTCTCCAGTCGCCTGTTCGCTCGCCTTCATCGCCATCGCATGCGGCCTGGCGAGCGCCGACATGGTGAAGCTGAAGAGCGGCAGCACCGTCGATGGCACCATCCTGAAGCGAACGGACAAGCGCGTGTGGGTGGACATCGGCCCTGAGGTGCTTGCCTTCGACATGGAGGACGTGGAGAGCGTGGCCAGCGCCACCGCGCCCATCGCCAAGCGCACCGAACAGGTGGACCTGTTCCACACCGCCACCGATCTGCCCACGCTCAGCCCCAAGGAGCACGCCAAGATCCTGGGCCCCGCCGTGGTGAAGGTGAGCACGCCCGGTGGCCTCGGCAGCGGCGTGATCATCGACAAGGAAGGCCACGCCATCACCAACGCGCACGTGGTGCAGGGCGAGCAGAAGCTGAAGGCCACCGTGTGGTTTCCGCAGCCCGACGGCACGCTGCAGCGCGTGGAGATCGACAAGGTGGAACTGATCGCGGTGAACAACCACCTTGATCTGGCGCTGCTGAAGATTCCGCACCCCGAGGGCAAGGAATTCTCCTTCGCCCCGGTGCAGCGCGAGGAGAAGCTGGACATCGGCCAGCCGGTGTTCGCCATCGGCAATCCGCTGGGCCTGGAGCGCACGCTCACGCAGGGCGTGATCAGCACCACGCAGCGCAGCTTCGACGGCCTGACCTACATCCAGACCGACACGCCGATCAATCCCGGCAACTCGGGCGGCCCGCTGTTCAACACGCGCGGCGAGGTGATCGGCATCACCAACATGGGCATCCGCGGCGGCGAGGCGCTGGGCTTCGCCATTCCCAGTCGCTACGTGAAGGACTTCATCCGCAACCGCGAGGCCTTCAGCTACGACCGCAACAACCCGAACGCCGGCCACAACTATCACGATGGCCCCGCGCGCACCAAGTTCGACGTGCCCACCGAGCTGCTGGATGGCAGCGCGGCCAAGTGACCCGCCAACCCGTGCAAGGATGAACCTCATGCGACGAAACCTGATCGCCGCCGCTCTGTCGCTGTGCACCGCGCTTGCAGCGCACGCCGCCGACGTCATCACCATCGATCGCCTTGCGCCCAAGGAAAGCTGGCTGGTGCTCGGCGTGGACGACTTCCAGGCCGCCGGCGAACGCTGGAGCCACACGCCCGTGTCGGCCTGGTGGAACAGCGAGGCGGTGCAGAAGCTGGTGAAGGAGCCGCTGGAGAAGTCGCGCAAGGATTCGGCGGATCGCCTGCGCGAACTGGGCCTGTCAGAAGATGCCTGGAGCGCGCCGCGCACCGTGGGCAGCGCGCTGTACGCCGCGCGCGATGAGCAGCTGGACAGCGATCAGGCGCAGTTCATCCTGTACGGCGACTGGGGCGACAAGGCCGATGGCGTGTCGGGCATCTTCGATGCGGTGCTGGCCGACTTCGAAAAGCGCGAGCCGGGCCGCGTGAAGAGCGTGGAGATCCACGGCAAGAAGGCCAGCGCGATCAGCGTGAAGCCCGAGGAACCCAAGCCCGAGATCGGCAAGGACGGCCGTCCGCGTCGCCCGCGTCCGCGTCGCGGCGGCATGTTCGAGGAAGGTGGCATGTTCCAGCACGTGTCCACGATCTGGTACGTGCGCGATGGTTCGCGCTTCCTGCTTGGCAGCGTGGAGCGCGATCTGGACGAGGCGATGGGCGTGCTGGATGGCCAGACCCGACCCAGCC
>CAIPQY010000067.1 GCA_903867275.1 uncultured bacterium
ACACCTCCGAAGGGTTCAAACTCGATCTTTGTCTGAGAGGAGGGAGACGACACAAGTCGGACGCCGGCCGCCGCCTCGCTCATGCCCTGACCAAGCGTGCGGCGCATGGCGGAGCCATCAGCGGCGGTCATGGCCACGGTGGGAGTGGAGTTGCGGGCGATGAACCAACCCGTGCCGTCGGCGGCCAGGCGGATAGCCGCCGGATCATCGGGATTGTTCAGCGTTGCGCTGCGAGCCCATTCCACGTCGCGGGTGAACATGCGCACGGCGCCCTCGATGCGTTCCTCGTCGCGCGGGCGCAGCAGGTTCATGCTCAGCGCCGCCAGCGTGGCGATGATCAGCACCACCACCAGCATCTCGATCAGCGTATAGCCGCGGCGCGCGTTCATGGTCCGGTTCCCTTGTCGGCGCCCCAGCGCAGCGGGCGGATGGGGAACATCTCGTCGGGGTCGCCGCCGCGGTTGGGTGCGCGACCTTCGGTCAGACCCACGATGTCGTCCAGCGCATGGTCGTAGCGGAAGCGGCTGGTGCCGTTGATGAACACGCTGTCCGCCGCCACGCGACCGTACACCTGCGTGCTGCCGTTGAAGTAGATGCTGCTCGAGGGCAGGAACAGGCTGCCGATCACGCTGGTGCTGTCGAAGGTCCACACATACAGCGCACTCAGCACGCTCCTGATGGGGTAGATGCGCACGCGCCAGGGTTCGAGGTAGCGGGGTTCATCGGGCCTGATCGAGTCGCACGCGGTCGTGGAGAAGCCGCGGCCCATCCACGCCTTCATGTGCGGATCACCCACGGCCTTCACGGGATCGGGCTCCGACAGGCACTGGTAGTAGCTGCCGATCCAGCAGTTGGTCATGTTCATCACGTAGCCGTTGTTGATCTCCAGATCGGCATCGGTGGTCAGCTCCACGGTGGTGTTGCTCCAGTTGATGCCCTTGGGAAACAGGTTCAGGATCGACCACTTGGGCCACACCACGATCTTCACCGCGCCCTGGATGCGGATGGTGGCGTTGCTGGCGTTCCAGCTGCCGAACACCTCGTAGGTGCCGCTGGTGAGCAGCAGCGTGCAGTTGTTGGTGGTGAGGTTGGTGTTGGTGCTGCCGGTGGGGCTGCCCACGCGGAATGGGGTCATGGTGCGCGTGCCGCTGCTGATGGTGTTGCCGCCGCTGATGACCGGCGGCGCGGGCACCGTGGCCACGGGCTGCGGCGCCTGCACCATGCGCACCGATTCATCCGAACTCATGCGCACCGTGGCCACCTTGTCGCGGCCCGGCCCGTTGATGGGGAAGCTTCCGCTCCACAGGTTGGTGCCACCGTTGTAGGGGTAGTAGATCCAGGTGCTCTTCAGCGTGCGCGCGTCGTCGGGATCGACCGGCAGCACCTCCGACTCGAACTGCACGTCGCTGTCCAGCCACACGCCGCTGAAATTGGAGATGGCGAAGTCGGCCTGCGTGCCAAGGTTCACGCGGCGCTGCTCGGCGCTCTTGGGCGCGCGATCCCAGCGACCGATCTCGTTGTTCGTGCCCCAGATCCACAGCAGCTTGTTGGCGAAGATGGCGTACTGCCCCTTGACCACCTGCGGAATGCTCATGTGGGAGAGCGATGTCCAGGTGGAGCCGTCCAGCGTGGCCGTGACGGCGATCTCCACTTCCGTGGTGGCGGCATCGGGCACGCAGAGCGCGGTCGATGTGCCCGCTTCGCGCTTCTTGATGTCGGTCAGCGACACCGTGACGCGGCCACCGTCGAGCGCGTAGTTGTCGAGCAGCTTGCCCTTCACATGGTTGGTGCGCCAACTGGTTGTGTCGCTGCGAAGGAGGGCCTTGGCCACTTC
>CAIPQY010000068.1 GCA_903867275.1 uncultured bacterium
GACTTCCCCGGGGCCGGTCCACGCGACGGCGATCGTTTGACCGCCCATGCTCGCGCGCTTGAAAGCCTCGCGCCCACCGAGATTTGCGCGGTGCTGCCCGCGGATGCAGACGAGCACGCGATGCAGCGTCAGCTGGAGGTTTTCACGCAGCTTGGTGCCACGCACATCGTGCTGTCGCGCGTCGATCTTGCAGCGCGACTGGAGCCGGCGCTTCGTGCCATCGTGGCCTCAGGCATTCCGCTTGCCTGGGTTGCCCACGGGTCGACCACACTCGGCGATCTCTCGCCTGCAACGCGTGACTGGATCGACCGTGCATCCGGTCAGGTGCTCGCCGCTTCCTGAATCTCTCCTGAACGACACACTTCGTACTTGCGCGTTCTCGGTCAGTCGTTAGACTGCCCGCATCAGGCGCGCCAAGGATTCGGCGCGACTTGATGGCGAGCATGATGCTCGCTGATCGTGGGAAAGGCGACGCCGTCGCCTTCGTTCGTGGGACGTTGGTCAAGGAGCGACCGCATGTCCAAGACAAGTGCCACGCCACGCACCGGTGCACGGAACAGCACCGCCACTGCGCAGGCCAACACAGCCAAATCACCAGCACGCAAAGCTGCCGCAGCCTCGTCGCGTCGTCGCGTGGCCGCCAAGCCATCGCCCGAAACGATGCCGCTCGACACGCCAGAGGCCATCGACGCCGCCTGGCGCTGCTACGGCGCGCTTCCGGCGGAGAGCGTTTCCAAGCAGGCGCTGCGAAACCGCCTCATCGAGCGCTACCTCGATGTGGTGCGTTTCACCGCGGAAAGACTGCACAAGCGTCTTCCCAGCGAGGTCGACGTGGAGGACCTCATGAGCGCCGGCCTGTTCGGCCTCATGGACGCCATCGACGCCTTCGACCCGGATCGCGGCGTGAAGTTCGAGACCTACTGCGCCCAGCGCATCCGTGGCGCCATCTTCGACGAGCTGCGTGCCATGGACTGGGTGCCGCGCCTGGTGCGCAGCCGCACCGCCAAGGTGGAGCGCGTGCGCAAGACCATCGAGATGGAGGAGGGCCACAAGCCCACCGACGCCGAGGTGGCCAAGCGACTCAACGTGGCGCCCGACGAGTTCGAGAAGCTTTCGCGTGACAGCCGCCCCGTGAGCGTGGTGAGCATGCACCGCAAGTGGAACGACAACGACGCGGGCAAGGAGAACCGCGAGGTGGACGTGATCGAGGACGCGCGGCAGGACCGCCCGCTCGATCGTCTGCATCGCAACGATGTGCAGGCGCTGCTCACCAAGGGCCTCAGCCGCGCCGAGCGGCTCATCCTCATCCTCTACTACTACGAGGAGATGACGATGAAGGAGATCGGGCTCACGCTCGACCTGTCGGAGAGCCGCGTGAGCCAGATGCACAGCAGCATCATCATGCGCCTGAAGGCGCAGATGAAGCATCGCGTCAAGGAGCTGTAGTTCCAGGAGTGACGGAAAGGGGCGCAGCGGCTTCGCTCCGGAGCGCCGCCGTTGCAGCCGGTTTCATGCCGTCCCGCGCGCGTCCGATCCGCGCGGGACGGCTGTGTTTTTGGCTTCTCGCAGCGGTCAGAGCGCGACCGGCTTCACGTCGCGATCGGTCAGGATCTCGGCCGGCGTCTTCGCCTTGACCTCGTCCACCGTCACGCCCGGCGCCACTTCCAGCAGGCGGAAGCGGCTCTTTGCGCGGTCGAATTCCATCACGCAAAGATCGGTGATCAGCATGTCCACGCACGCCACGCCGGTCAGCGGCAGGGTGCATGCAGGCAGCACCTTGGGCTCGCCCTTCTTGTTGCAGTGCTCCATCACGATCACGCGGCGCTTCACGCCGGCGACCAGATCCATGGCGCCGCCCATGCCCTTCACCAGCTTGCCGGGAATCATCCAGTTCGCCAGGTCGCCCGTCTGGCTCACCTCCATCGCGCCCAGGATGGCCAGGTCGATGTGGCCGCCGCGGATCATGCCGAAGCTGTCGGCGCTGCTGAAGAAGCTGTGGCCGGGCACGCCCGTCACGGTCTGCTTGCCCGCGTTGATCAGGTCCGCATCCACCGCGTCCTCGGTGGGGAAGGGTCCCATGCCCAGCAGCCCGTTCTCGCTCTGCAGCCACACCGTCATGCCGGCGGGCACATGGTTGGCCACCAGCGTCGGAATGCCGATGCCCAGGTTCACGTAGAAACCGTCGCGGAGTTCCTTCGATGCGCGGATGGCCAGCTGGTCTCGGTTCAGGGGCATGGCGCGTTTGTACGGCACGGCCGCCGCGGCGGCAAGCGGGGGGCGGGCGGCTAATCTTGCGGCCCTATGGCAAAGCTCTCCAAGTTGCTCGAACGCCTCCGCATCGACGATGACGCCCGCCTGGTCGACCCCGAGAAGGCCGGCACCGACTGCGTGATCAGCGACAACCCCAGCACGGGTGAGCCCCTGATGGCGGTGCGTCTGGACCGCGCCGAAGACCTGGAGAAGACCGTGCAGCGCTGCACCGCCGTGCAGAAGGAGTGGCGCGTGCTGCCCGCTCCCGTGCGCGGCGAGATCGTGCGCCGCATCGGCGAGGCGTTCCGCGAGGCCAAGGACGACCTGGGCGAACTGGTGTCGCTCGAGGCCGGCAAGATCCGCGCCGAGGGTCTGGGCGAGATCCAGGAGTGCATCGACATCGCCGACTTCTCCGTGGGCCTGTCGCGGCAGCTCTGCGGCAGCACCATGCACAGCGAGCGCCCCAACCACCGCATGTACGAGCAGTGGCATCCGCTCGGAACCATCGGCTGCATCACCGCCTTCAACTTCCCCGCCGCCGTGTGGGCGTGGAACGCCATGCTTGCCGCGGTGTGCGGCAACGTCACGCTGTGGAAGCCCAGCCTCATGACGCCGCTCGTGGCCGTGGCCTGCAACAAGGTGGCCGCGCGTGTGATGAAGAAGCAGGACCTGTTCAAGCCATCCTCGGGCGATCCGCGCGACGTGTTCAGCCTGATCATCGGCGCCGACAACGAGGTGGCCGAGCGCATGGTGGCGGATCGTCGCCTGCCGCTCATCAGCGCAACCGGCAGCTGCCGCATGGGTCGCCGCGTGGGCCAGGTGGTGGCGGGACGTCTGGGCCGCGCGCTGCTGGAACTGGGCGGCAACAACGCCATCATCGTCATGCCCGACGCCGACATGAAACTGGTCGAGCGCGCGGTGCTGTTCGGTGCCGTGGGCACCGCCGGCCAGCGCTGCACCACCACGCGACGCCTGATCGTGCACGAGGCCGTGGCCGATCGTCTGGTCGAGCGCCTGGTCAAGCTCTACGGCAACGTGACCATCGGTGATCCCCTCGAGGAGGGCACGCTCATGGGTCCGCTCGTCAACGCCCGCGGCGTGCAGGACATGCGCGCGGCCATCGAGCGCGCCGAGCAGGAAGGTTGCAAGGTGCTCTGTGGCGGCGTGGCAGGCATCGAGCGCATGAAGAAGAAGCCGGGCCACTTCGTCGAGCCCACCATCATCCGCGTGCCGCTTGGCAAGGTGCCGTCGATCTGCTGCGAGGAAACCTTCGCGCCCATCCTCTACGTGTTCACCGTGAAGGATCTCGACGAGGCCATGGCGCTGCAGAACGGCGTGGATCAGGGGCTTTCGAGCGCCATCTTCACCGACAGCGTGCGCAGCGCCGAGCGCTTCCTGGGCCATGCGGGCAGCGACTGCGGCATCGCGAACGTGAACCTGGGCACCAGCGGCGCCGAGATCGGTGGCGCATTCGGTGGCGAGAAGGACACGGGTGGTGGCCGCGAGTCGGGCAGCGACAGCTGGAAGCAGTACATGCGTCGCCAGACCTGCACCATCAACTGGGGCAACAGCCTGCCGCTGGCGCAGGGCATCAAGTTCGGCGAAGACTGATCAGTTGCCCGCGATGGGCAGTGCGCGACTGGTCGGCTCCGCCGGCAGTGCCGTCACGATCGGAGCCGCGTCGGCGCGGCTGAAGGTGACCATCTGCCAACTCTTGCCCGCGGATGCTTCGGAAGCCACGGCAAGGCGCAGGCCATCCTTGTCGGCCACGGGGCCGATCAGATCGCGCCACACGCCCGTTTCGCTCACGGGATGCAAGGCCCAGGGTTCCTCACCCTGACGGCTCATCAGGCGCCATCGCACGCGGTCGGGGCGCTGGCCGTTGCCGATCACCTGCACGGCCCACTCGCGACCATCCCAGTCAACGGCGGGGAAATTCACCCGGTGGCTGCCGAACAGCGTGCCACCCACCGCCCATGCAAGGGCCGCCGCCAGCACGACGAAGATCGCCGCCTTGATCAGCAGGTTCCGCAGCGCGAGTGTGGCCTGACCCATGGCGCAGGATCGTACCCGCGCCGCCGCCGCGGGTTTCAGCGTGACATCCAGCCCATCGCGATCGCCCACGCAAACGCGCCGGCCACCACGATGCGCCACCAGCCGAACAGTTCCAGCGTGTGCCGGCCAAGCCAACTCACCAGCCACTTCACGCTGATCGCCGCGCTCAGCATGGCGGTCGCGAACCCGGCGATCACCGGCAGTGGTCCGCCCAGCGCGGCCACGAACTGGCTCGCGCCGCTCTCGCGAACACCATCCACCAGCTCCTTCAGGCTCGCCGCACCCAGCGTCGGCAATCCCAGCAGGAACGCGAACTCCGCCGCGGCCACCGGAGGCAGGCCGATGAACATGCCGCCCAGCATCGTCACCATCGAGCGGCTGGTGCCAGGCCACATCGCCAGCACCTGCATGCATCCGATGAACAGGGCGCCTTGCCAGCGCAGGGCCTGCAGCGCGTCGGCGTGCGAATGGCCGGTGTGCGTGCCGCCGAATGCCTTCAGTCGTCGTCGATGCCATGGCGCCAGCAGCACCATCGCGATGCCACCCACCAGCAGTGCGCCGATCACCGGCAGGGGCGCGAACAGATGGGACTTGATGGTCTTGTTCGCCAGGAGTCCCACCACGGCGGCGGGAATGAAAGCGATCACCAGCAGCGTGAACAGGTGCAGGCCGCGGTTCGCCGCATCGCCGCGAAGCGATGGAACCGCCACGCCGCCCACGCCTCGCAGCATCATGCGCACGCGCGGCCAGTACAGCAGCGCCACAGCCAGGATGGCGCCGCCCTGAATGATCACCTCGAAGCGGTTGATCGCCTCCTTCACGTGGGTCATGTCGCCCGCATGACCATCCTCGGCACCAAGGCCCATCGCGGCGGCGGTCAGGATCAGGTGTCCTGTGCTGCTCACGGGCAGGTATTCGGTGATGCCTTCCACCAATCCCAGCACGATCGATTGCACCACGTTCATCTTGAGTCCTTTCGGTTGTCCAGCCACGGCATCCATGCGCGCACGCCGCGCCCAGCGGCCTCGATCGCATCGGCATCCGCTGCGGCGCGCTTCGCACGCATCCACGGGAAGCCGGCGGCCGCGTCGCTCTGGAACCGCGCGCCGAACGCGCCGCCCCGAATGCCCGCGAGAATCGTGCGAAGCTTCTCGCGCATGGCGTCGTCCACCAGCTGCTGACCTGCCTCGAAGGCGCCGAACTCCGCGGTGTTGCTGATCGCTGCGCGCATGCCTGCGGGGCCTCGCTCAAACACCAGGTCGGCGATCTGCTTCAGTTCCTGACAGCATTCCATGTACGCGAGTTCGGGTGGATAGCCCGCCTGCACCAGCGTGTCGAAGGCGGCCTGCACCAACGCCATCATGCCGCCGCACAGCACCGCCTGTTCGCCGAAGAGATCCGTCTCGCACTCCGCCGCAAAGGTGGTTTCAACGATCGCGGCGCGCGCGCTGCCGATGCCGGCGGCCCATGCGAGTCCGATGGCGCGTGTGCGTGCCGCATCGCGTCCGACTTGGTGCACCGCGAACAGCGCAGGAATGCCAAGGCCCTGCTCGAACCGCTCGCGAAGGGTCTTGCCCGGACCTTTCGGCGCCACCATCACCACGCCCAGATCGCTCGCCGGCTTCACCAGGCCGTGGTGAATCGAGAATCCGTGCAGGAAGCCGACGATGGCATCGGGGCGCAGATGTGGCGCAAGATCGCTGGCCCAGCAGGCGGCGTGCATCTCGTCGGGAAGTGCCACAATCACAAGATTTCCTTGGCGAGCCGCCTCGGGCAGCGGAAGGGGGGAAAAGCCATCCGCGGCAGCCGTCGCTGAACCCCGGCCGCCTGGTCGTGCGCCCACCGTCACGCGCATTCCGCTGTCGCGCAGGTTCAGCGCGTGCGCGCGGCCCTGATTTCCGTAGCCCATGATCACAACAACCTGTCCCGCAAGGACTTCCGTGGATGATGCCGAGGGTCCTTCAAGCGGCTTCATGGGTTGATTGGACTTGTTTTGGGCCGTCAAAGAGGTCGCAGAATAGCGATTCCGCGCCTTTCGAAAGGAAATTCTTCCATTGCCGCTAGGAGTCGGGCGTTTACACGCCACATTTCACGCACTGCGAGTTTTGTGTTTCGTCTTTGCGAAATCCACTCATGCCC
>CAIPQY010000069.1 GCA_903867275.1 uncultured bacterium
CGGCAAGCTCGATCGCGGCCTTCATGCTGTTGGGGCTCGCCACATGGCGGCTCGCGATGCCGAAGGCGGTGCCATGGTCGGGACTGGTGCGCACGATGTTCAGGCCCACCGTCACGTTCACCGCGCGATCGAAGCCGAGCAGCTTCACCGGAATCAGGCCCTGGTCGTGGTACATGGCCACGACCAGGTCCCACTTTCCGGCGGCGGCATCGATGAACACCGTGTCACCCGGGAAGGGGCCATGCGCGTCGATGCCGGCATTGCGTGCCATCTCGATGGCGGGGGCGATGATGCGACGCTCCTCGTCACCGAACAGGCCGTTCTCGCCGGCGTGCGGATTCAGTCCGCACACCGCCACGCGCGGGCGCTCGATGCCAAGGCGTCGGCAATGCGCAGCGCCAAGGTCGATCGGGTCGAACACCTTGCCGATCGTCAGCACGTTGCGGATGTCCATCAACGGCACGTGCGCCGTGGCCAGCGCCACGCGCAGGCGCGGGCTCTCGAACAGCATGGCGTGATGCAGGCACTTGCATCGCGCGGCGAACAGTTCGGTGTGGCCGGGCCAGCGGAAGCCCGCCATGCTCCAGCTTTCCTTGGCGATGGGGCCGGTCACCACCGCGTCCACGCGGCGCAGGTCGCCAACGGGTCGAAGGGCGTCGGTGATCGCATCCTCCACGAACGCCTTCGACAGCAGTCCACCGGCACGGCTTGGTGCGTGCTCGCGGGGCAGCGCGTCCTCATGACCGTAGTCGATCACCACCGGCTCGGCCGCCAGTCCACGCTGGTTCACCAGGCCTTCCTTCGCCACGCGGAACCAGAGCGGTCGCAGACCCGCGCGTTCGGCGGCATCCACCAGCAGCTGGTTCTGTCCGTACACCACGAAGCGCGCCAGGCGCGCGATGGCGGGATCGCAGATCGCCTTCGCCACCACCTCGGGGCCGATGCCCTTGGGATCGCCCATGGTGATGCCGATCACCGGCGGTTCGGTGCGTGGTGCACTGGCGGGGTTGTGCGCGCGATCTGGCACGCCGCGATTCTAGGGGTGCGGGCGTGCGGATTCGAAGTCAATTCCGCATGATTCAGGCGTCGTGGCGCTGGTGATGTCGGAGGCGCTTCACGTGCCGCCCGATTTCCAGCCCGCGCCCGGTGTGGGGCGGGTGCGCGCGGCAGGCGCCGAATCATCGGCCACATGACCGCGATGCCCCTTGCCCCAGATGAAGATCTCCACGCTCTCGTCGCGACTGGCCTTCGGCTTGCTGGCGCGCGCTTCGCGGAACATGCCCTGCGCACGCTTCAGCAGTTCCGGGAAGTCGCCGCCCTCGAACACCTTCATCACCAGGCTGCCGCCGGTCTTCAGCAGGTCGGGGCAGCGATCGAGCAGCGCGTGGCACAGGCGGCAACTGATCGCGGCGTCGGCCATGGGTACGCCGGAGGTGTTGGGCGCCATGTCCGAGATGATCGCGTCGAACAGGCCGCCACCCAGACTCTCGGTGGTGATCTCGCGAAGGTCCGCCTGATGCACGCGCACGTTGTTGGGCAGCCCCTTGGGGTCGATCGCCTTCAGATCCACCGCCTCAACGCGTCCGCGCTCGCCCACCAGCTTCGCCGCCACCTGGGTCCAGCTGCCCGGCGCCGCGCCCGCATCCAGCACGCGATCGCCGCGGCGCAGCAGTCGGAAGCGTTCATCCAGCTCCAGCAGCTTGTACGCGCTGCGGGCACGATAGCCCTCCTGCTTGGCCAGCTTGAACCAGTGATCCTGCACTTCCTTCATCTGGATCGGGCTCGGTTGCGCGGCTCAGGGCCGGATGAAGGTTCCGGTGTCGTGCGGATCTTCCACGGTGGCGATGTAGATGTCGCCGTCGGTCACGCGGATCACCACGGGGTTGGTGCCGCCGTTCAGCGTGGACGCCAGCGAGTTGTGGTCGTTGCGCTTGTCGGTGGCGATCCATCGGCCGTAGCGCGCCAGCACGTGCATGGTGCCGCCGATGGTTTCGCAGTCGAAGGCGCCGCTCGATTCGCCGCGCACGATCCACTCCACGTCGCCGTCGCGGTCATCGATGGAGCAGGGCTCGGTGATCGGCCACGGCGTTTGCATGCGCACGTCGCCGAAGGTGGTGTTCACATGCACGCCGCCGTGGTTGTCCACGATCAGCACGCGGCCATGGGTGGTGTTCACATTCACGCGGCCCAGACGCGGCGTGTCGACCTCGATCTCGCACTTCACGAACCACGCGGTTGGGTCGTCGGTCGCGATGGTCACCTCCAGGATGCGCGAGCCATCGAGCTGGGGCTTCATCTCCGCGTTCCACTTCATGTTGTCCAGCTGCTTGGTCACCTCCGGACCACTGCCGCCG
>CAIPQY010000070.1 GCA_903867275.1 uncultured bacterium
AGAAGCAGCTTGCCGAGCGCCTGCAGCCCATCGAGAACCTGATCCAGATGCGCATTCGCGAGGTGCAGGGCGCCACCGACGCGGTGGTTGGCGGCCTGATCGGTCGCCTGGCCATGCTGGTTGGCGGCGTGCTTGCCGCCCTGTTCCTGTTCCATCTGTGGCGCCGCAAGCAGAAGGCCTGAACCATGCGCGCACTCCTTGCAACATTGATGCTTCTCTCGCTCGGCATGGCCCAGCAGGCCGGCCCGCCAAAGCCCAACGCCAAGGAACGCGCCGACGCGCGCATGCAGCAGGATGTGCAGCGCGCCATCGACAATGCAGCGGCAAACGCCAGCGCGCCCGTGGCGCCCGGTGCAGGCCTGAACTCCGTCTCGCTTCCGAATGCCTACGACATCGAGGTGTCCGATGTGGTGAAGCGCTTCCCCGCCTACCTCAGCAAGACGCCGCCATTCGAGGGCACGCTGCGCATCACGGGTGCCAGTTCCATGGGCCAGTTGCTGAACAGTCTGGCCACCGCCTACGAATCGATCTACCCCGGCGTGAAGGTGTCGGTGAAGCAGGGTGGCAGCAGCAAGGGCCTGGCCGCGCTGCGCGCTGGCGAGTGCGACATTGCGGCCATGTCGCGCGATCTCACGCCGGATGAGGTGAAGGATCTCGAGACCACCAGCGGCCGAAAGGTGTTCCAGGTGCCGATCGCGCTGGATGGCGTGTGCATCTTCGTGAACGCCGACAATCCATTGCCGGCCATCACGCGCGATCAGCTGAACGGCATCTTCGCCATCACGCACTCGCTCACCAAGGAGCCCATCCTTCGCTGGAGCGATCTTGATCCCAAGTCGCCGCTGGGCGACGCGTTCATGCCGCTGTACATGGTGTCGACGACACACGGAACCATGCAGGACTTCATGCAGTGGGCCATGCCCGAGGAGCAGCTGCAGACCATCTTGCGCAACGAGGAGCCCGGCCCCTCATCGGTGGTGAACGCCTGCTGCGCCTATCCGGCGGCCATCGGCATTTCGAGTTACGCCAATCGCCAGCCCCGCGCGCGCATGGTGCCGGTCAGCGAAGGCCTGGGAAAGCCCGCTGTGGCACCCGATTTCCGCACGATCCGCGATCACAGCTACCCGCTCACGCGTTCGCTGAACCTGGTGCTGCTCGCTCCGAGCGAGGCGGAGGTGCCGCCGCTGCAGCTCGACTTCCTGAAGTTCGCCTGGTCGGAGTCGGGACAGGACACCTGCGCCACACTCGGCGTGGTGGTGGCCGATCTCGATCATCCGCCGCAGCTGCTGCGCGACGTGCTCGGAAAGAAGTTCTCCGAAGCGCCTGCCGCCAAGTGAATCCCGCGCGACTCGCATGGCCACGCTTCCAGACCAGCTGCTGAAGGAACTCGCCGACAAGCTGGCCGTGATCGAGTCGAGCGATACCGCCGCCGCCGGTCCGCACTGGGGCGCCATGCACAAGCTGCTGCTGAAGGCCAAGGTGGATCCGACCGCCATCATGCGCCTGGTCGCCTCGCGCGATGTGGGCGGCCTTCGCAACACCATCGCGGTGCTGCGCGGCGAAACGCCCGTGGCCCAGCAGCTGGAAGCGCCCAAGCGCGTCGAAGTGGATCCCGCCGTGATGCTGGAGGCGCTGCGCGTGTTCCGGCGGCGACTCAAGTTCGCGCAGCTG
>CAIPQY010000071.1 GCA_903867275.1 uncultured bacterium
ATGGGATCGAAGTCGTCCGGCACCTGCCAAGCCGCCATCGCGCGCACATCACCCGGCAGGCGCGCGTTCAGCGCCGAGTGCAGTCGCTCCAGAGGCACCCGGCACTCGGCGGTGAAGGCTGCCACCTGCGCCTCCGCATGCACGCCGGCGTCGGTGCGGCTGGCGCCCTGACAGTTCACGGGGGCGTGCAGTACATCGGTCAGGGCCCGATCCAGCTCGCCCTGGACGGTCCGGAGGGGCTCCAGCCCGGGGGGTTCCTGCCGCTGCCAGCCATGGAAGTCGGTGCCGTCGTAGGCCAGGCGCAGGGCGAATCGGGGCATGGAGCGATTTATAGGGTCTGGAGGGGTGGGGCGTGCAAGCCATCAGCTTGAGCAGGAAGCGCCGGGGAGAAGCGGGAATTCACGCGTTCGGACCACCCTTCGGGCCACGGATCGGGCATTTTCAAATCGCGACTTTTACTTGTGAAATGTGGGTTTCCTTTTGCCAAACACCCGGGCTGGTCTACCTTTAGGGCTCAACGTCGCATCGGCCACGCGCGCGGTTTTGTAGGCCGACCGACATTCCTAGGACCCCCTTTGGGAGAAATCGAAAGATGAAGCTCTTCGCATCGTGTACGGCCGTGATCGCCCTCGCCTCAAGCGCGTTCGGCCAGATCGTCATCGACGGAACGGTGGATGCCGACTACGGCAACCCCAAGGCTAGCCAGAACAACCACACCGGCTTCGGCAATGCCACCGACGGCGTGAAGAGCTTCGCCAACGGCAGCGAGCTGAACGCGGGCTGGGTGAAGGTCGATGAGGCCGGCGGTTACCTCTACATCTTCCTGTCGGGCAACATGGAGAGCAACTTCAACAAGGCCGAGGTGTTGATCGACTGCGTCGCTGGCGAAGGCCAGAACACGATGCTGAACTCGAATCCCGACGTTGACTTCAACGGCCTGAACAAGCTGGCCGGCACCAAGTTCGACGCGGACTTCGCGCCCGACTTCTACCTCACCACCACGCTCGGTGGCACGCCCACCACGCAGTACGCCAACATCGCGCAGTTGCTCACCGCGGGCAACGGCGTGGGTGCCTACATCGGCAACGGCGTGTTCGCCGACGCCAACACGCCCAACCTGCTCGATGACACGACCTATGGCTGCCAGCTGTCGATCGACAACAGCAACACGGGCGGCGTGTCGGGCGACAGCGCCAACCCGGGCTCGGGCTGCGGCGTGACCACGGGCATCGAGATCAAGATTCCGCTGGTGCTGACCGGCTGGAGCAGCGGCGACATCAAGGTGATGGCGTTCGTCAACGGTGGCGGCCATGACTACGCGAGCAACCAGGTGCTGGGCTCGCTGCCCCTGGGCAGCGGCAACCTGGGTGGCGATGGTCTGGGCGGCTTCGACGGCACCGTGCACGTTGATTTCAGCCTGATCGAAGGCAACCAGTACTTCAGCACCGCTGACGCCGACACCTGCGCGGCCTGCTTCGGTGACCTGGACGGCAGCGGCGACGTGGGCAGCGGCGATGTGGCGCTCCTGCTGCTTGACTACGGCCCGTGCCCCAACTGCCAGGCCGACCTCGACGGCAGCGGCAATGTGGACTTCGGTGACGTGGCGCTGGTGCTGCTCTCGACCGGCCCCTGCGGCGGCTGAGACACGATTCCTGCCTGCAACAACAAGACCCCCGGCTCCGGCCGGGGGTCTTTCATTTGGTCGATGCGTTGTTCGGGTCAGGCGATGCGGGCGCCGGCGTCGCCGGCTTCGAACAGATGCGCGTGCTGCAGGTCGATGGAGAAGGTGGTCGACGCGCCTTCGCGAAGCGCCACGTCGGGACCGGTGCGCGCCACCATGCGGTGGCTGCCGATCTTCAGCATCACATCCATGCGGTCACCGTAGTGTTCCACGGCCTCCACGACGGCCTGCGTGCCGCCCGGCGTGCCCAGACGCACATGTTCGGGCCGGAAGCCCAGCACGCAGCGCAGCGGGCCTGTGGTGCCCAGCGTGCTCCACGCCTGCGCGAAGCCTTCCAGCTGCAGCGCCTCCGCCGTGAACACCATGCGGCCCGGCTGCGCGGCAAGCGAGCCTTCGAGCATGTTCATGGTGGGGGTGCCCACGAAGCCGGCCACGAAGCGGTTGGCGGGGCGGCCATACACCTCGCGGGGCGCGGCCACCTGCTGCATCAGGCCATCCTTCAGCACCACCACGCGGTCGCCCAGGCTCATGGCCTCTTCCTGATCGTGGGTGACATACACCATGGTGGCGCCCAGGCGACGGTGCAGCACGCGCAGCTCGGCACGCATCTCCACGCGCAGCTTGGCATCCAGGTTTGAAAGCGGCTCGTCGAACAGGAACACCTTCGGTTCGCGCACCATGGCGCGTCCCACGGCCACGCGCTGACGCTGGCCGCCCGACAGCGCCGCCGGCTTGCGGGCGAGCAGATGCTCGATGCCCAGCGTGCGCGCGGCGTTCAGCACGCGCGCGTCGATGTCGGCGCGCTCCTTGGTGCGGCCCGCGGCGTAGTCGGCGTTCAGCAGGGCCTTCAGGCGGCTTGGGAACCGGCGGCGGCGCAGCAGGCCGAAGGCCATGTTGGTGCGCACGTCCATGTGCGGATACAGCGCGTAGTTCTGGAACACCATCGCGATGTCGCGGTCCTGCGGTGGCAGGTCGTTCACCACCTGGTCGCCGATGCGCATGGTGCCTTCGGTGATCGTCTCCAGGCCCGCGATCATGCGCAGCAGCGTGCTCTTGCCGCAGCCCGACGGGCCCACCAGCACCACGAACTCGCCGTGCGCGATCTGCAGATCCACGCCCTGCACGGCGCGCACGCCGCCTGGATAGATCTTGCCGACACCTTGAAGCTGGATCGTCGCCATGTGTTCTCCGTTTCAGCCTTTCACGGCACCCTTGCCCAGGCCCTCGATGAACTGCCGCTGCGCCGCCAGGAACAGCAGGATGCAGGGCACCATGGTGACCAGACTGGCCGCCATGAGCAGGTTCACCTTGTTCACGCCGCCGTACTGGTTGCGGAAGCTGTTCAGCGCCACGGCCAGCGTGGCCTTCTCGTCGCTGTGCAGGTAGATGAGCGGCCCCATGAAGTCGTTCCACACGTAGATGAAGGTGAACACCGCGCAGATGGCGGTGACGGGGCGGCACAGCGGCAGGATGACGTGCCACCAGATGCCGAGCCAGCTCCAGCCATCCACCTTCGCGGCCTCCACCAGTGCTTCGGGCACCTGTGAGATGAACTGCCGGTACATGAACACGAAGAACGCGTTGGCGAAGAACGCCGGCACCACCAGCGGCAGGATGGTGTCCACCCAGCCAAGGCCGCGGAACAGCAGGAACAGCGGGATCATGGTCACCTGACCGGGCAGCATCATGGTGGCCAGCATCAGCAGGAACAGCGGCTCGCGACCGCGAAAGCGCATGCGCGCCATGGCGAAGCCGACCAGACTGCTTGAAAGCACCGTGGCGGCCACCACGATGGTGGTGATCGCCACCGAGTTGGCCAGCGCATCCAGGAAGCCCTTCCATCGCACCGAGCCCATCTGCGACAGCGCCGTGCCGAAGTTGCCCCACTGCGGATCGGCGGGCACCAGCTTGGTCAGGTCGCCGCTCACGGTGGCGGCCTGCGCCTTGTCGGGCGTGAGCAGGCTCACGCAGATCATCCACAGCAGCGGGAACACCATGATGGCCGTGCCCAGCACCAGCGTGGCGTAGGCCGTGAAGCGCACCAGTCCGCCGCCGACGGCGCCTGAACGGATCTTGGTGGCGCTCATCGCTTCAGTCCCTCGTAGTGCACCAGCTTGCGGCTGCCGCGCAGCGTGAGCATGGTGAGTGCAAGCGTGATCAGCAGCAGGATCCACGCCATCGCGCTGGCGTAACCCATCTCGTAGAACTCGAAGGCCTGGTTGTACAGGTACAGCACATAGAAGCGCGTGAGGTCGCCGGGCTCGCCGGCGGTCATCACGAACGCCTGCGTGAACACCTGGAAGCTGCCGATGATCGACATGATCACGTTGAACAGGATCACCGGGCTCAGCATGGGCAGCGTCACGCGGAAGAAGCGGTTCATCGCGCCAAGGCGATCGATGCGCGCGGCTTCAAGCAGCTCTTCCGGCACGCTCTGCAGGCCGGCGAGGTAGATCATCATGCCGCCGCCCACCATCCAGAAACCCATGATGGCGAAGGCGGGCGCGCCCCATGTGGCGGCGTCCTTGCCGAACCAGTCGGGCGGCGCAAGGTGCACCACCGAAAGCAGGGGGCGCAGCGCCGCGTTCATCAGGCCGCCGTCGGTGTCGAAGATCCAGCGCCACAGCACCGACACGCCCACGCCGGCCAGCACGCTTGGCAGATACCACGCGGCGCGGAACAGGTTGATGCCGCGCACCTTCTGGTTCATCAGCACCGCGGCGAGCAGCGCCAGCGCCTGGCCGCCGGGCACCGCGATCAGCGTGTAGTACAGCGTCACCTTCAGGCTGGTGGCGAAGCGCGGGTCGTGCGCCAGCAGCTGCAGGTAGTTGGCACCGCCAACGAAGGTGGCCGTGTCCAGCGTGCTCACGCCGCGCCACTTGGCCAGGCTGAGCAGCAGGCTCATCACGATGGGGAAGGCCATGAACAGCGCAAAGCCGATCACCCACGGACTGGCCAGCAGCCAGCCCCAGCGTGCCTCGCGCGTGGCGGCACGGTCGGCGCGCGGCGCGAAGGCGAGCCACGCCAGCACGGCGGCCACCAGCGCAGCGAGGATCGACAGCGTCCACGCCACGGGCTTCCAGGGAAATGCGGGTAAGCCGGGCTTCGCGAGCGGGCTTTCCTTCTCGATCTTCCACTGCTCCATGAACGAGTCGATCGACTGCTGCACCGTCATGTCGCCCACCTTCAGCGCGCGATCCAGATTGCCGCCGAGCAGCTGCTCGAAGCGCGGATCGGCCGGCCAGTCCACCACCTGCGCGGCGGGCGCCGGATCCAGGAAGCCGCGGTTGTTGTGCGGCTTCTGCGAGGGATCCAGGAACGCGGGACTTTCCGCCACGGCCTTGATGGTCGGGATCGCCAGGCCCAGACGTGCATTGGCGGCCTGGCTGTCGGGGCTCACCAGCCAGCGCACCAGTTCCCATGCCTCGTCCTTGTGACGACTGCGCGCGCTCACGCTCCAGGCCACGGGGGCGATCACGTTGGCGTTCACCTTGCCGCGCGGCATGGGTGCAAAGTCCCAGTCGAAGTCGCGGATGCGGCGGTACTCGGGCACCACCCAGCGGCCAAACGGCCCAGCCATGCCCACGCGACCGGTGGTGAACACCGCGGCGCCGGTGGCCAACTTGCTGCGGCCGCTGGTGAGCGTGTTGGTCTCGTCCTGACGCCACGCGCGCAGGCGATCGAGCGCGGCCACGGTCTGCGCCTCGTTCAGCCGCAGGTCGTCGAAGTCGTTGCCGCGCACCTCGGCGCCTTCGGTGCGCAGGAACGCGCGCACCATCATGGGCCATGTCACGAATTCGCTGCCGATGTACGGCTCGCCGTTCGCGTCCTTGGTCTTCGCGATGGCGCGCGCCGCCGCCAGATAGTCGTCCCACGACCAGTCATCCTTCGGGAAGGGCACGCCCGCCTTCGTGAAGATGTCCTTGTTGTAGTAGAAGCCGACGGTGGTGAAATCCTTCGGAATGCCGTAGAGCGGCCCTTGTCCGTTGTGCTTGCCGTCGTAGCGGAAGGCGGCCACGGTGCTTGGATAGAAGCCGGCGAGTTCCACGGGGTTCGGCGCCTTCGCCTTGGCGTCGGCTTCCAGTCGCGCATCAAGCGGCTCCAGCAGCCCCATGTCGGCGAAGCTGGCCACGCGCTCGGCGCCAACGTAGAAGGCGTCCGGCGGCTCGCCGCTGGCAAGCATGGTCTGCAGCTTGGTGTAGAAACTTCCCGCGTCGCCCGGGTTGATGCGGCGCACGCGCACGCCGGGGTGCGACTGCTCGAAGGCGCGCAGGGCGCCCTCCACGATGGCGTCCTCTTCGGGGCCACCCTCGCCCGACCAGTGCAGCACCACCAGTTCCTTCTCGACCTCCGCTCGATCACGCCAGCTGGTGAAGGTTCGCCAGCCCACGCGCGCGAAACTCCACGCAAGCAGGGCCACGGCAAGCACCGTGAGAAGTCCGCGCAGAAATCGGCTCATGATCGAGCCTTTTCGACTTCCAAGGTGCATGCGACGAGTATACGGTTGCGTCATGCTGCCACGCGCGCTCACGCCGATCGTCATCACCCTGTTGGTCGCGCTGCTCGGCGCGCAGTCGGCGCCCGCGCCGACCAGCTTTCCACCCAAGGTGGCCAAGGCCGCGGTGCCGAAAGACACGGGTCCGGGCGACCTGCCAGACGGCATCACCGCGCAGCGCGCCGGGGCGAACGCATGGCTGGTCACGCTCTCATTCGCTGCCCGCCCCGATGCCCGCTCGGTGCACATCGCCGGCGACTTTAATGGTTGGATCCGCGACGGTGCGCCGATGCAGCGCGGCGCCGACGGCGTGTGGCGGGGCACGTTGCGCATGCAGGAAGGCGAGCGGCTGTACAAGTTCGTGGTGAACGGGGCGGAGTGGACGCCCGATCCGGCCAACCCCGAGCGCGTGTCCGACCAGCAGGGTGGGTTCAACAGCGTGCTGCGCCTGGGTGCCGACATCGCGCTGGATCCCTCGCGTGCCAAGTTGGGTGACGGTCGCATCGATGCGCGCGCGCTGCGACACGACCCGTCGGCGCCGAGGTACCTCGAGCGGGTGGGTGGCCGATGGATGATCCGCTATCGAACGCTTGCCGGCGACGTGCAGCATGTAGCATGGGTCGCCCGCGATGGTCGCCGCATCGAGTTGGAGAAGGCCGGCAGGCTTGGTCCCTTCGATCTCTGGCAGGCGTCGATCCCCGTCGGCAGCGGCACAACCGACTACACATTCCTCATTCAGGACAGCGAGACCGTCGTGAGCGACCCCGAGACGTATTCACTCGACACTTCCAAGAAGCCCGGATTCCGCACGCCTGAGTGGGCCAAGAACGCGGTGTGGTACCAGATCATGGTGGACCGCTTCCGCAACGGCACGCCGAAGAACGACGGCCCGCACACCCGCGACTGGCGCCAGGAGTGGTACGGCCCAAGCGAGTGGGAGGGCAAGGATGGTCAGACCTTCTACAACCACTTCGTGTTCCAGCGACAGTGCGGCGGCGACCTGCAGGGCCTGCGCCAGCAGTTGCCCTACCTGAAGAGCCTTGGCGTGAACGCGCTGTACCTGCTGCCCATGTTCCAGGCGGTGAGCAACCACAAGTACAACGCAACCAACTACCTGCACATCGACGAGCGCTTCGGGCAGGGTGGCGACTACGCGGCGGCCGAGGCGAAGGAAGACCTGCTCGACTCGAAGACCTGGACCTTCACCGAGAGCGACCGCGAATTCTTGGCCTTCATCAAGGAGTCCAAGAAGATGGGCTTCCGCGTGATCATCGACGGCGTGTGGAACCACGTGGGCACCGCGCATCCGGCTTTCCGCGACGTGAAGGAGAAGGGCCAGGCCAGCCGCTTCGCCGACTGGTTCAATGTCAAGAGCTGGGATCCATTCGACTACGAGGGCTGGTTCGGCTTCGGCGATCTGCCTGTGTTCCGCAAGAACGACGAGCAGGGCATCGCCAGCGAGGCCGCGCGCAAGCACCTGTTCGAGGTGACGCGCCGCTGGATGGACCCGAACGGCGATGGCGATCCATCGGATGGCGTGGATGGTTGGCGCCTCGATGTGGCGAACGAGATTCCGATGCCCTTCTGGCACGAGTGGTGCGCCTACGTGCGCAGCATCAATCCCGACGCCTACATCACCGGCGAGATCTGGACGCGCGCCGACGCGTGGCTGGACGGCAAGAGCTTCGACGCGGTGATGAACTACGAGTTCGCCAAGCCGGCGATCCTGTGGGCCTTCAACAAGGAGAAGCGCATCACGCCCTCCGAGCTGGATCGCCGTCTCGCCGAACTGCGCCTGGCCTACCCCAGCGAGTGCACCTATGTGATGCAGAACCTGCTCGACAGCCACGACACGGATCGTCTGGTGAGCATGGCCCTGAATCCCGACCGCGACTACAACGCGCTGAACCGCGAACAGGAAGTGCAGAACTACAACGCGGGCAAGCCCGACGCCGAGCACTATCGGCGCGTGCGACTGCTTGCGCTGCTGCAGATGACCTACGTGGGCGCGCCCATGATCTGGTACGGCACCGAGGTGGGCATGTGGGGCAGCGGCGACCCCAACAACCGAAAGCCCATGCTGTGGAAGGATCTGCAGCCCTACGCGCAGGCCGACGAGAACCACGTGATGGAGGAGCAGCTGGCCTTCTACAAGCAGGTCATCGCGCTTCGTGGCGCGCATCCCGCGCTGCGCACCGGCAGTTTCCGCACGGTGCTCACCGACGACGCGCAG
Organism: uncultured bacterium; assembly: GCA_903867275.1. GTDB lineage: Bacteria > Planctomycetota > Phycisphaerae > Phycisphaerales > SM1A02 > SYAC01. The sequence continues at coordinate 8,410 of CAIPQY010000071.1, forward strand.
GATGTCTGGGTGTTCCTGCGCGAAGGCGATGGCGAGCAGGTGCTGGTGGCGCTGAACGCCGCCGGAAAGCCCGCCACGATCGCTTTGCCGGAATCGCTGGGCACGGGATGGAAGCCGGTCTTCGGTGAGGTGGCCGCCGGCGTGCCGGATGCCGCGTTCCCGAAGGTGGGCATTCCCACCGAGTCGGGCCGCGTGTGGGTTCGCGCGATCAAGTGAGCCGCTTCAAGCGCAGCAAGGGTGCACACCATGGAACACGTTCCAGCCATCTTCCAGCAGCGACGCGCGGGCGTGCTGCTGCATCTCACCAGCCTGCCGGGCCCGCACGGCGTCGGTGATCTTGGCCCCGCCAGCGACCGCTTCGCGCAGTGGTGCGCCGACAGCGGCCTGACGCTGTGGCAGATGCTGCCCATCGGTCCGGTGGGCTACGGCGAGAGTCCCTACAGCGCCACCAGCAGCTTCGCGGCCGAGCCCATGCTGGTGAGCCTGGAGCGATTGGCGCAGGATGGACTGCTGCCGAAGTCGCGCCTGAAGGCCCCGCGCGCGCTTGGCCGCGGCAACGCCGACTTCGCCGCCGCGCGCGCCTTCAAGCGTCCGCGCTTCGCCGAGGCGTTCGCCACCTTCGAGCGCAAGGGTGGGCTGCGCAGCAAGGCGTTCCGTGACTTCCAGCGCCACGCGCGTGCATGGCTGCCCGGTTGGTGCCGCTTCGCCGCCGCCAAGGAAGGTGGCTCGCGCGAGCTGCACGCATTCATCCAGTTCCAGTTTGAACGGCAGTGGGGCGCCTTCCGCGAGCGCTGTCATGCGCTTGGCGTGAAGCTGGTCGGCGATCTGCCCATCTTCGTCACGCTGGACTCGGCCGATGTGGCCGATCGCCCCGAGCTGTTCCGCCTGGAGAAGGATGGCAGTCCGAAGGTGGTCACCGGTGTGCCGCCCGACTGCTTCTCGAAGGACGGACAGTTGTGGGGGCATCCGCACTACGCGTGGGCGGCGCATCGCCGCGAGGGGTTCCGCTGGTGGACCAGTCGCGTGGCCACGGCCTTGACGCGCTTCGACGCGCTGCGCATCGATCACTTCGTGGGCTTGGTGCATGCGTATGAAATCAGCGGTCGCGCCAAGACCGCGCGCAAGGGTGCCTGGCGTCATACGCCCGGACGCGAACTGCTCGCCGCGGTCGAGCGCAGGCTTGGTCGTCTGCCGCTGATCGCGGAGGATCTGGGTGCCGTCACGCGCGAGGTGATTCGCCTGCGGGACGACTTCGGCCTGCCCGGCATGAAGCTGCTGCACAACGCCTTCTACGGGCCGGACAGCGGCGACCTGCCGCACCATCATCCGGCCAACTGCGTGGTGTATCCCGGCACGCACGACAACGACGTGAGCAGGGGATGGATCCGCCACCTCTCACCCGAGGCGCTCGCGCGCTTCAAGGCGTACGCGGGTGGCGATCGTCGCAAGCCCGAGGAGGCGCTGATCCGACTGGCCTACGGAAGCCCTGCGCGCACGGCCATCGTGGCCATGCAGGATCTGCTCGGTCTGGGACCCACCGCGCGCATGAATGTGCCCGGACTCGCCGATGGCAACTGGTGCTGGCGCATGCAGCCCGATGCCATCCCGGCGCGCCTGGCCAACCATTTGATCGCGTTGGCCGCTGATTCCGGCCGCCTTGCCAAATAGCCCGATTTGCGGGACTTTAGCGGGTTCCATGCCCGCAGCCGCCAAGCGAAAGAAGTCCGTGGCCGAGAAGGCCGCCCCCAAGCCCGTCCGCACCGAGCCAGCGCCGCTTGGCGCCATGGTGATGGCCCAGGCGAAGGTGGCCAAGGAGATGCGCCGCGACCTGCTGAAGATCGCGGGCGACCTGTGGTGGAGCTGGAACGAGATCGCGCAGCGACCCTTCGCCGCGCTCGATCCGATCGTGTGGGAGGCGAGCAATCACGATCCGTTGGCCGTGCTGCGTCATGTCGACGAGCCGGTCTTCGCGGCGCGCTGCGCAGACGCCGACTTCTGCGCGTTGGTGAAGGCCGCGCGCGATGCGCACCGCGCCTATCACGGCACCGTGGCGTGGTTCGAGCAGCAGGCATTCGCCGACGCCAAGGGACTGCACATCGCCTACTTCTGCAGCGAGTTCGCCATCCATGAAAGCCTGCAGCAGTATTCGGGTGGCCTGGGCGTGCTGGCGGGCGATCACCTGAAAAGCGCGAGTGATCTGGGCATTCCGCTGACCGCGGTGGGCTTGCTGTACCAGCAGGGCTACTACCTGCAGCAACTGCGCGCCGACGGCACCACGCGCGTGATCGAGCCGCGCTGGGATCCGCGCCGCATGCCGCTGGAAGACACGGGCGTGGACATCCGCGTGCCGATCGGCGATCGCAAGGTGGAAGTGCGCCTGTGGACCATGCGCGTGGGTCGCGTGAAGGCCGTGCTGATGGACACCGACCGCAAGACCAATCGCCCCAAGGACCGCCGTCTGACCGAAGGCCTGTACAAGGGCGAGCCCGAGCTGCGCATGCGTCAGCAGGTGCTGCTGGGCGTGGGTGGCGTGATGGCGCTGAAGGCGCTGGGCATCAAGGCCAGCGTGTTCCACCTGAACGAGGGCCATGCCGCGTTCGCCAGCGTGGCGCGCCTGGCGCAGCTGCGTCGCAAGGGTGAATCGCTCGAGGACGCGCTGCAGCGCATCCGCGCCAGCACCGTGTTCACCACGCACACGCCGGTGCCCGCTGGCCACGATCGATACGACGCCGAGATGGTCGCTGACGCCCTGCAGCCCTGCTGGCGCGAGGCCGGTCTGGCGCGCCGCGCGTTCCTGGACATGGGCTCGGAGCGGCCAGCCGACCCGAAGGCGCCGTTCTGCATGACGGTGCTGGCACTGCGCACGGCGGAGCACGTGAACGGCGTGGCGGCGCTGCACGGCCGCGTGAGCCGCGAGATGTGGCAGCAGGTGTACGGCGTGGCGGATGCCGCGCTGGTTCCCATCGGCCATGTCACCAACGGCGTGCATGCGCGCACGTGGCTCGCACCCGAGGCGGAGACATTCTGGAAGCGTTCGATCGGCCTCGATCTGGACACGATCGAGCGTGGCAAGGATCCGTGGGCAGCCGCGGAGAAGGCCGATGCCGGCGAATTCTGGGCCATGCGTTCGCAGTTGCGTGCGCGACTGGTGCAGTTCATCCGTGAACGGTTGGCGCGTCAGG
>CAIPQY010000072.1 GCA_903867275.1 uncultured bacterium
GCGCGCTGCCGCGCTTCGGTTTCATCGGTCTGCAGCGTCCAGCCCTGCATGCCATGCACGCCGGCCTGCATGGGATGCTCCTGCAGCATGCGCTGACAGAAGGCGTGGATGGTGCTGATGCACGCGCGGTCGAAGTCGGCCAGCGCCTGCTGCAGCAGCAGCCGGGCGCGCGCGTCGGCAGCCGGGCTCGCTTCCAGCGACTGCTGCAGTTCGCTTCGGATGCGCTGCGAAAGTTCGGCGGCGGCCGCGTTGGTGTAACTCATCACCAGCATGCGCGGCATGGGCACGCCCGTGAGCACCAGCCGACTCACCAGCTTCTGGATCGCGTGCGTCTTGCCCGTGCCCGCGCTGGCCTCGATCACGGTCAGCCCCGAAAGATCCGCGGTGGCGGCGTCGAACGGAACGGCGGTCACTTCGTCGGCCATCCGTCCTCCTTCATCGCCTGCTTGATCTCGGCGGCGATGTCGTCGAGGCCCGTGGGCACGGTCGCACCCTGCACGGCAAGGGTTGCGCCGGCTCCCCACGGCTCGCGCGCAAACACCAGGCCGTTGGCGGCATCCTGCATCACGCCACGCGCTTTGAACGCGCCGTGCAACGCCTCCTGCACCTTGTGAATGCGTTCCTCAGGGGGCTTCTCCGGATCCCATGCCATCACCACCTTCGGCTCGATGGGCAACGGCACGCATGTTGCGGCCACAGCGAACTCCATCAGGCGCTCCAGCCGCTGCATGGCCTTGCCCGGATCGAGGGCCGCGTAGAACTTCGGCGTCTTCTGACCAAGCGGCATCACGATCGAGTGCGAACCCGGCGTGATCACGCTCCACATCAGGTGCCGCATCCACAGCGCGATGAGGTGGTGCTTCTTTCCAGCCGGATACCACAGCACCTGCACCGGCGCATCCGCCAATCGCTCCACCTGCACGGCGAACGCCTGCTCTCGTACCTGCAGCATGTGATCCGTACAGATGGTCCGCGCGGGCTCGGCGTTCAGCCAGCCCTGCTTCACGGCCAACGCGGACACGGCACCACGCGCCTCCAGTGCTTCGTCCAATGATGCTTGAGCGATGGCGGCCCCGATCTGCCCATGCGGAAGCCACCCGTGCAACCGCACGGCACGCATCCACACCGCGCCATCAACGCCCCGGAACATGGCGCGCACACACGACTCGCGACGCTTCCAGTCCTGCAGCGGGTCGGTCTGCACCAGCTCGTCGCTTTCGGCGAGCAGGCTCTCGGTGTCCGGCACGCGAAGGCCAAGCCGCTCGAGCAGCGCCTCGGCGGGATCGCGCAACGCCTTCATCCATGCGTGCATCGATTCAGGCATGCGCGGCTCCACCTGCGCGCCATCGAACAGGTCGTGCACCATCGGCTGCTTGCGACCGCGCTCCGCCGCCTCGGCAGACTGGCGAGCCTGTGCGTCGAATCCCGGCGCAAACGGCTTCGTCCACGCCTCCGGCTGATCCGCCCGCTGCGGATGCACGGTCACCAGCGCGGCGCGCAGTCGCTTGGCCCCCGCCCGGTCCGCGGCCTCGGCTGCACACGCATCAAGCAGTTGATCCACCACCGGCGAAGGTGGGCGCCGATCGGCGGTGCGCGGATCCACGCCGCAGTGGATGATCACCAGCCGCTTGTGCGCGGCGTGCACGCATTCGAGGAACAGCTGCAGGTCTTCCTGCCGCGCGATCTGATCGCCTGCGCGTGGCGCTGCCGAGATCAGGTCAAGCCCATCGGCGTGGCGGCTGCGCGGGAAGGCACCCGGTTCAAGGCCCACCAGCACCAGCACATCGAAGGGCACGCTTCGCATGGGCGCCAGACGCGCCAGCGTGATGCCGCCCGATGCGAAGTGCGTGCCCTCGCGCGTGTCGGCGATGGCTGCCTCCAGTTGTTCGCGCGCCGACGCGAAGTCGAGCGGCTCGACGAACCCCCCGCGCTGCGCGGCCTGCGCGAGCCGTTGCAGACCCTCGTTCAACTGACGACGCTCGCGTCCGAAGTCGGCGTGCTCCACGGCGGGCAGCACGTGTTCCGCAAGTTTCAGCAGCAGGTCGCACCATTCGGCGAGCGGTCGCGCAGTGGATGCCGCGCGCACGAAATCCGCCACCGCCTCGATCGCGCGCACCACCTGATGCAGCTCCTCCAAACCGGCGCTTCCCGAGGCTGGCGCAGGCAGCAGATCCATGTCCACGCAGGCAAGCGGCTCGGCACGTTCGGCCATGTCCAGCGGATCGACCGCGGTCTGCATGGCCAGCCCCAGCACCACGCGGTCCACGGCCCACTGCAGCGTGTGGATGCGATCATCCGCCACGCGATCACGCTCAAGCCGCGCCGCACGATCGAACTGGTCCAGGAAGCGCCGCGCCCCGGCCTGTTCCAGTCGATCCAGCCACCGCGCCAAACCTTCGGAGCGAAGTCGAAGCTTCGCCAGCACGTTGGGCTGCCCGAGCACCGCCTGCAGGCAGGCCATGGTCAAGCCCTCGCTCACGGCCGCGATCACGTGCCGCATGGCCACCGCCAGCGAACTCGCGCGTGCAAGCTGCTTGTCGGCCGCAGTCAACGGAAGCTGCCCATGCTGCGCGAACACCGACTCGATGGCGTTGCCCGCGCCCACGATGTCCGGCGTGAGAATGGCCACGCGCTCCGGACGCAGGCCCGGCATGTCGCTCATGGCGGCAAGCACCGCTTCGTGCGCCACCTCGGCGGCGCGATGCGGCGTTGTGACGGCGTGCACTTGAATCGACGCGTCGGCCTCTCCGATCCCCGGCTCCGGCGGCTGATCGAGCAGCAGATCGCGCTGCAGCCGCGCGAGCATGGTGGCGGCTGGCGGCGCATCCGTGGATTCGTCGTCAAGTTCCACATTCAGGTCCAGCAACACGCGCTGCGCGTGGCTGGCCTGACGGCCCATGGCATCAAGCAGCAGATGACCGGGCTGCATGTGCAGCGCCTTCGCCGTGTCCGCCTCGCTCATGCCTGCCTCGGCGGCATCCCACAGCAGTTGTCGCCGCGTGGATCGCTCGGCCACGAAGGCCTGCGTGGGGGTGAGCATGTGCAGCGTCACGCGCGTGTGACGCGCCAACGCCTGCAGCACCTGCAGTAGAAACGGAGAGAGCAGCGACACGCCGAACACGCTCACGAACGCGGGCAGCTGCAGCGCCTTGGGCGCGGGTCCCTGCTGAAGCACGTTCACCAGTTCGCGCAGGCGACCCCATGCACGGTGCGTTTTTGTGTCGCCAGCAGTGGCACGCCAGAGCGGGCGCTGCCAGGCTTCCAGTTCGCGCAGATGGGCCGCGGCGTTCGTGGGCAGACCGCTGGCATCGCGTTGCCAGGCGGTGACCAGTTCCGGTCGGTCCACCTGATAGCGGTCGAATGCATCGGCGAGTCGGCGCGACACGCGAAGCAGACCAGCATGGTCGATGGTGGCGCCGCGCGTTTGCACCATCGTAAGCACGGGACGCACAGCCGACGCGGGCACGGCACCCTGCCCGCGCGCCGCGTCAGAGAGCACGGTGGCGATGCGGAAAGTCAGTTCATGCAGATCTTCGCGACCGCGCGGCGGCTGATCCGTCGTGCCTTGGCAGGCGAGTTCAAGGAGAAAACCTCGCAGGAACGGCGTGTCGACGCCGCCCCACGCGCCGAGGCGCTGCGCCATCTCGCCGCGAAGCCAGCGGCCAAGGCCGGGGCCCTGCACCGCCACCACGCAGCGATCAAGCGGGCCGGGCGCCGCAGGGCCCGTGAACTCGGCCGCCAGATCTGCGGCGAGTGCATCGGCTGTCGCGGCACGCACCACGCGAAGTCCGGCTTGGCCCGGAGCGTTGGTTTGATTCGCGTGTGAGGACACGCGGCCAGTGTAAATGGCGCGCCCGGACGCAATTTGGACGCTTTCACACGCGGTGAGGTTCAGCCCACCGGGCGATGTGGGCACGACGCCACGCGACCCGCGCAGGTTGCCCGCTCACGCCTCCGCCTTCCACCCATACGGCTGGTAGCGGTGCTCGAACCTTCCGTCCGCCCACAGGTCCACCACGCCGTAGCCCTCCGGCGTGCCCTGGATCGGGCCCTTCCACCAGTTGCCGCTCACCGCGCCGTCGCAGATGTAGGTGATGCCGTCGATCTGGCAGCGGTCGAGCAGGTGGATGTGACCGCTCAGGCACAGCTTCACGCCACCATGCCGCTTGAACATGTGGTGCAGGTGGTCGCCGTCGGTGTGCATCTCGCCGGCCTGCACGATGGTGTCCTGCCCGCGCTTCTCCAGCGTGCGCGGATTGCCGAACACCATCGCCGACACGCACAGGATCGGGATGTGGCTCACCACGCAGATGGGCGTGGTGACGGGCGTGTCTTTCAGCGTCTGCTCAAGCCACGCCAACTGCTCGGGATCGATGAAGGCGACGTATCCATCGCCCTTCGACTGCACCGAATCCAGCACCAGGAAGCGCCAGCCGCCGCGGTCGAAGCTGCGGTAGCTGCGCGGGAAGCCATACAGATCGCACGCGAACTTCTTGCCCCAGTCGGCCTCGCTGCCGCTGGTGCCGCTCTTGGGCTTGTTCCATCCGAAGATGTCGTGATTGCCCAGCGTGTGCTCGACCGGCAGCGAGCAGTGCTGCTTCCAGGTGGCTCGGAAGGCCTGCGCAAGTTCCGTGGCCCGCCCCTGCTTCGCCTCGAACACATCCATCACGTTGTCGCCGCCGGTCAGGATGAAGTCAGGCTTGCGATCGAGCGACTGCGCATGCTCCAGGCACGCCGCCGTGCCTCGCGCACCACCGCGCTCGGGCTGCAGGTGGCTGTCGGTCAGATGCGCGAAGCGCAGACAGGGTTCTCCTGCGCCACGATGTGCGGGCGAGGCGGGTGATGTCTGGCTTGCAGCAAGGCCAGCCTTCGCTCCCGCGCAGCCAAGCAGCCCCATCAACGGAAGCGCGGCGGTGGCCGCCAGGAAAGATCGTCGGGAGCCTGGATCGTGCGGGGTATCGCTCATGGTGGCGAACGTACACCGGACACGCCTGCGCCGCGTCCGATAGAGACCCCCGTCCCTCTTTGGGGCGCTTATCGGTAGCGAGCCGTGATGCGCGGCATCAGGTACTCGTCGAACGCCCGCTGCATGTCGTGCTTCGGGCTCCAGCCCCAGTCCCCACGCGCAGCCGCGTCGTTCACATCCTCGGGCCAGCTGTCCACGATCGACTGGCGACCCAGGTCGGGCTCGAAGGTGATCTTCGCGTTCGGGAAGCGCTCCATCACCAGGCGCTCGAAATCCCCTGCCGACGGCGCGAATCCGGCCACGTTGTACACGCAGCGCGTCAGGTTCTCCTTGGGCGCGGCGGCCAGCTTCAGGATGGCCTCCACCGCATCGGGCATGGTCATGAACGGAATGCGCGCGTCGCGGCGCACGAAGCAGGCGTACGGATTGCCCTGCGCCGCGGCGTGGATCATCTCGGGCCCGTAGTCGCTGGTGCCGCCGCTCGGCAGCGTGTCGGCGCTGATGATGCCGGGGAAGCGGATGCTTCGGAAGTCGATCGGGTTGGGCGTGCGATCCTTCGCCAGCTTGCGATAGTGGCTCTCGTAGTAGCGGCCCAGATGCTCGCCCGCCAGCTTGTTCACGCCGTACATGGTGTGCGGCTCCAGGAACTGGTCCTCGCGCACCGCACCGGCCTTTCGCTTGGTGTCGAGATCCGGAATGCCGTACGCCGCGATCGAGCTCGGGAAGATGAACTTCACGCGTCGACCATGGCTGCGCGCCTGCTCGGCCGACAGCTTGAGCAGGTTGAGCGTGCCCACCACGTTCACCTGGTGCGCGGTTTCGGGCGCGAACTCGCCACGCGTGCTCAGCAGCGCGGCAAGGTGGAACACCTCGTCCACCTCGTACATGGCCAGCAGTCGCTCCAGCAGGTTCGCGTCGCACACGTCGCCCACGAAGGCGTTCTCGCAATGCTCGCGCACATGCGGATCCAGTTCGCGGATGTCCATCGCCACCACGCTGGTGTCCTTGCGCGCCGCCAGCGCCGAGATGAGCGAATGCCCCATCTCGCCACCGGCGCCCGTGACCAGCACGGCGCGACTGCGGCGGCCTCCTGAAAGTGGACGCTCGTGAACGGCGGGATACATGCCTGACTTGCCTGGACTCATGGTCGGATTGGAAACCTTGAAAGGAGCTTCTTGATCTGCAGGACGCCGGCAAGCTCGTCGCCGTCGCCCTTGAATTGCATCATCACCGGTCCGCGGAACCCGCCCTCGCGCACGCGCTGCACGCAGTAGCTGGTGGGAAAGCGCGTGCTCTCGCCATCGGGCTTGAACGCGGTGTAGTCGGCCAGCACGCACGCGGCGTAGGGCATGACGAGTTCGAGGCCGCGGTTGCGGTGGTACTCCTCGGTGTCGCTCACGCGCCAGCTGTCGAAGGTGGGTTCCAGCCGGATCATCGCGTCCTGCAGCTGGTTCATCAGCGCGGCCAGGAACTGCCCGTTGCTGGTCAGTCCGCCGAGGCACTTCACCACCCCCTGCAGGCCCGCGTCCTTCAACAGCGGCATGCACTCGCGCACGCCGGCAACGGCCAGCGGCAACTGCGCGTCGTAGTCGCCCTCGCCCCGCAGGTCGAGCGATACGCCGATGCATGAAAGCCTGCGCGCGCCTTCGATCCACGGCTTCAGGCGCTCCAGCACCGCCTTGCGCGCACCGGCATCGGCGCTGGCCAGGCCGGGCCCGACCTCAGGATCCAGCAGCACGCTTTTCAGTCCGGCATCATCACTGGCCGCACGCACCGGCGAGAACGCCTCGGTGCTTGCCGCGCCAAGCAGCGACGCACACCATGACACGCGCGACACGCCCACCTTCTGCTGCACCATGGCCGGGAACGCCGTGGGCTTCATGCCCGCCTCGAAGGCACGCCGGAACGACGCCTGCGTCACGCCCATTGGATTCGGCGCAGCCAATCGCTGCTTCCGTGCGCCAATGTCCTCCGGCGCCTCGACGGGCCTGGCAGCCGGCGGCGTCTGCGCGCCCGCGCAGGCCGACATCACCCCGAATCCGATCGAAGACAGCAGTGCCCTGCGCGAAAGGTTCATCGCCGGCTCAGGCGTCGCCCTTCATGTGCGTCTGGTGCGGATGCACGAAACGCTCCGCCATGTCGTCGGCGCTGGTCCATTGATGGGCCTTCATGTGCGCGATGGTGCTGATCACGGCCAGCACCAGCGGACCCACCAGAAAGCCCAGGATCACCTTGCCCTGCGCCTCGGTGGGCAGGTAGTCGCCGATGATCACGCCGGCAAAGGCCGCACACGCGCCGTACAGCACCGCGTTCAGCAGGAACAGCTTGATGGCGTGCTTGAATCCCATCTTGCGAGGGGCCGGACGGTCGTGACGCTGGTGCGAATGGCTCATCGCGGCAGTCTAGCCAATCGCCTCGGACCATTTGGTGAACAGATCGGTGCTGAAGTAGCGCTCCATGCGGTCACACAGCACCGTCACCACCACCGCGTCGGCGGGCAAGCGCTCGGCGGCCTGCAGGGCGGCGGCGTAGTTCAGGCCGCTGCTCGGGCCCACCGGATGACCCTCGCGGATCAGGCTTCGCGAGGTGTGCATGGCCACCTCGTCGGAGATCTCGATCACTTCCACGTCGCGGAAATCCTGAGGCCGGTACAGGTGGCTCATGCCGTCGAGCACGCCCGGGATGGCCGCCGAGAAGTTGCACTGCTCGGCGCCCACGAAGCAGTCGCAGCACACGCCGCTGCTGCCGGCGATGGGCCGCGCCGCGAACGCCTTCGGATGCTGCCCAGCATCCTCGAAGCCAAGCCGCATGCCCACCAGCGTGCCGCCCGTGCCGATGCCGGACACATAGGCGTGCACCACACCACCCGGCACCTGTCGCACGATCTCGGCCGCCGTGCCCAGGCGATGCGCCTGCGCGTTCTCCATGTTCTCGAACTGTCGCGGCTCGAACGAGCCGTTGGCCTTCGCCCACGCGCGACATGCCTGCAGCGAACCCACGATGCCCTGCTCGCGCGGCGTCAGCTGCACCGCACCGCCGTAGGCGCGGATCATCAACGAGCGCTCGCGGCTCACGCCTTCGGGCATGAAGGCGCGGAAGCGCAGCCCAAGCCGCGCGCACACCATGCTCATCGCGATGCTGGTGGAACCGCTGCTTGCTTCCACCACTTCGTCACCTGGCTTCAACACGCCCTTGCGCCACGCCGTGCCAAGGATGTGGGCCGCGATGCGGTCCTTGGTGCTGCCGGAGGGGTGCAGGTACTCGGCCTTGCACCAGATCACGGGCTGGTCGCTGCCCAGCCGCACCGGAAACAGCGGCGTTTCCGACAGGGCCACCTGATCCGGAACGCCCGATTCGGCGCTCTGCATGGCTTTCATCGCATGAGGCATCGGGAAAAGTGTACGGACTTCCACGAACAGACTTGCCAAGCACGCCGAAGCGGCCCATGATCATGTCCGAGGCGCATCGCACGCTCATCCTGTCGCTGATCATGGCCCTGCTGTGGCCGTGGGCCGTGGCGTCGACATGCCACGCGGCAACGCCCGCCAAGGCCGTGCAGGGCTGCTGCGCGGAACGCTGCTGCTGCGAAACCCAGACACCCTGCGAATGCGAGATGGATGACGCCCCGGCCGCCCCGCGCGACGAAGCGCCGGCCACGGTGGATGCCTCGCGCCTCACGGTCGAGTTGGCGCCACACACCGCTCCGCAACTCACGTTCGGCCTGCATGCCGCGCGAACCATCGAGCCCGTGCGCGTCGCGCACGCGGCCATCACCAGCCCCCGCGAAGGTCGCGCCATCCTGCTGCGCGCCTGCTGTCTGCGGCACTAGTTCGAGTTCCGTGCTGTCACATTTTGGCACGACGCGCGCACGCATGGGATTGCGGCGCGCCGGTGACGCGGCGATCGTCCGCGCACCCCCACTCGAACTTTCAAACGCAAGGACACAACCATGCAACTCCGAACCATCTCACTCGTGGCCGCCCTGCTTGGCACCGGCCTGCTGACAGCCTGCGAATACTGCCTGTATCCACGAAGCCCCGAGGCCGAATTGCTGCTGAAGGACGACACCGTGGTCACCACCTCCCCCGTGAAGGTGCACGTGCTGGGCATGAGCTGCCCCAAGTGCGTCAGCAACGTGGACATCCAGCTCATGCGCGTGCCAGGCGTGGAGAAGGCACAGATCGACATGGGCAGCGGCGTGGTGACCGTGGACTTCGATCCATCGAAGAAGATCACCCGCGCGGCGCTCGCCAAGGCCGTGGATGACTCGGGCCTGACCATCGCCAGCATCGAGGGGAAGTGAACCATGCGAACCATCCCCTGTTTCATCGCGCTCGCAGCGACGGTCGCCGCCCATGCGCAGGAAGCCAGCTTCACTCCCGCCGCCACCATGCCCTCGCCGGGCGCACTGGTGGCGCACACCATGCTCATGGGCGGCACCTACAGCGCCACCGGCCCCGACGGCGTGAGCGGCTACCTGATGGAGTCGGACACCATGGCCATGCTCGGCCTGGTGCCAGGCGTGGCCGTGGAAGCCATGTTGCCGGCCTTCAACGGAACGATGGGTTCCAATGATCCCGGCAAGCGCATCCAGGGCACGGGCCTTGGCAACATGGAAGTGGACGTGAAGCTGCGTCTGCTGAAGATCGACTTCAACGCCATCGACACGCTGCGCGTGTCGGCGAGCGCAGGAAGCCAGATCCCGACGGGCACCGGCGTGTTCGGCGCCAACTCGGTGGATCCATTCGTCGCCAGCGCGCTCACCTACATCAACGGCCGGCACGGCCTGGGCCTGAACGCGCGCTGGATGTTCAACACGGGCAGCACCTTCGATCCCGCGTTCGCCACGCAGACCACCGCAGACATCTGTCGCACGGGTCTGTCGTACCTGTACCGCATCGAGCCCGCGGAATACGGCCACGAGCACCGCGAGGCGTGGTACATGCAGGTGGAGACGCTGGGCACCTACGAGACCGATGGCAGCGCCGAGTGGACCATGGGTCCGGGCATCCTGATGGAAGGCACGCACTTCGCGTTTGAAGTCGCCGTGCAGCTGCCGCTGTGGATGGATGCGGCGCCCAATCGAGGCAACTCCAACTTCACCGCCATGTTCGGGCTTCGATTCCTGTTCTGAAGCCTGTCCGCACAGCGTCCGAACGGCGTGTGCGGAACGGCGCGAGCCGCTACACTCTCCGCCCTGCGCAACTGCCCTGCGGTCGCGCAATGCCACCTTAGCTCAGCGGTAGAGCGGAGCTTTCGTAAAGCTCAGGTCACGGGTTCAAATCCCGTAGGTGGCTCTCTGCCCGATGCCGGCCCGTAGGCCCGCGCTCACTTCAGGATGAGCTTGATCGATTCCTGCGGGCCGAGGTTCAGCGCGCCGTAGCACTCGGCCGCAGCCGCGCCCTCGGCACCCTTGCCATCCACCAGCAGTGCGCGCAGTCGATCCACCTGCGTGGGATCGGCCTTGTCGCCGAAGCGACGCGCACTCTCGGCGGTGGCACGCAGCAGCATCGCACGATCATCACCCTCGGCCTTCAGCGCCGCCGACAGCAGCGCGCGCTGCGCCGACTGCGAAGGCACCAGCGCCAGCGCCATGGCGATGCGACCGCGCAGGTCACCCTGCTGACGCGACAGGCCATCGATCAGCGCACCTTCGGCATCGATCATGCGGAAGGGTCCGCCGCCAACGCGACCGATTCCGATCAGCGCATCCGACGACTCCATGGCCAGCGTGGCCATGTCGTCGGCGCTGGGCATGCCGCCGCTCGCGCGGTTCATGAGCACCTTCACGGCGCCGTTGAACGTTTCGCCGGAAGAGCCAAGGAACCACACGTTGGCGGAACGGCTGTCGCGCAGCGAACGATCCACGCGCACGGCGTCCTGCTCGGGCACGGCCAGCAGCAGCATGGCGCTGGAGGTGAGCGCATCGCCGCGCAGCGCACGGCCCTGATTGCTGACGAAGGTCGGATCACCCGCCACCACCACCAGATCCGCGGATCCGTGGCCGGTCATCGCGGCGCGAAGCGCCGAGGCGCTCTCGGTGCTGCCCATCACGTCGAAGCCCTGTGCGCGCAGCCAGCTCTCGATCTGCGTGCGGTCCTCGGCCTGCATGGCCACCACGCCCGCGGCCAGATGTCCGCCCTCGCGCAGCGTGGCTGCGAGCGTGGGCACCACCGCGTTGGCGCGGGGGAAACTGGTCGACGGCATCGCGCGAGCCACGGCCAGCGCAGCCTCCACGCGCACGCGACGGTTGGCGCTGTCCAGGCACGCGATGAGCGGGTTCTGCTCGCTGCCCGACACCAGCGTGGTCGGTCCGCCGGTCTTCGACAGCGCGCGAATGGCCTGCAGCTGCAGACCGGCATCGCCGATCTCCACGCCAAGACCCAGCACCTGACGGCCCACCATGGGGCCGGCGGCCTGCACCAGCGACGAGGGCGACAGCGGCGAGGCCACCTCGGTCGCGGTCTCCTGCGCCTCAAGTCGCAGACCCGCGGCCAGGTACACGGCCAGCGCCGTGCCGTTGCCGGCGTCGCTGTTCATCGCCTGCAGCGCGCATCGCTGCGCCATGATGTCGCAGTACACGCCGGTCGAGACCATCTTCGGCATCAGGCCATGATCGCCGTCGAAGCGCCACGTGGGCTGCTGCATCTCGGCGGGGTACGGCAGCAGGCCTTCCGCGCCAACGATGAAGCTGCGGGCCATCGAGGTCCACAGCGCGTTCTGGTCGGTGCTGCTCACGCCCATGCGCGACATCGCCTCGCTGGCGGCCTGACGCACATCCGAGGTGGCGCCCTTCGCGTTCGCCACGCTGGCGATCCACGGGGCAGCGATCTTCGATCCCAGTTCGCCAAGCACGCGGATCACGCGCACCTGCTGGCCCGCAGGCAGGCCGTTCAGCGACTCGCACAGCGGAAGCACGGCATTGCGGCCGATGTTCAGGATGGCGCGCTCGGCCATCAGTTCCTGGCTCGAGCTGGCGCCTGCGGTGAACGCGCGGATGAGCGCGGGCATGGCGTAGGCGCCGGCGGCTTCCAGCGAACGCATGGCGAAGGTCTGCTGACGAAGCGTGCCGTTGAGATTGGTCACCGCCGCATCGATGCGGGCCGGATCGCGGGCCAGATCCAGACGGCCGGCGTCCACCTTCTTGCCAAGTTCGGTGGCGAGCGTGCTCACCTCGGGCATGGCGCGGCTGGATTCGAGCGCGCGCTGGAAACGCTCGGCGAAACCGCCGGTGTCCACGATCTGCGCGGCCTGCGAGGGCGTGACATTGGTGTTGAGCAGCACCTCGGCGGCGCTCTTGGCCAGATCGGCGCGGCCGATCAGCACCGAGTGGATGAAGGCGTCCATCGCCTGCTGCGCTTCGGCCGGAACCGCCACGGGAGCGGGTTCGGCGACTGCCGCGGCGTCGGAGGTGCCGGCGGCGGGCGCCGCGTCGGTCTTCGCGTCGGACGCGGTGTCGGCGCCACCCGCCTCCAGCTCGTCGATGCGAGCCTGGATCTTCTTCTGCACGAACTCCATCAGCGGCTTGGCCTCTTCGGGCACATTCGCCATCTGCGCCTCCAGCGCGCTCATCGCCATCTTCAGCTTGGCGGGATCCTTCTGCTGATCCAGCTTCATCATGGCCAGCATCTGCTTGGCCTGCGCCTGCATCGCCTCGGGCAGTTCGCTGATGCCATCATCCGCGCTTGCGGCGTTGGTGTTCGCGGCCGGCGCGTCGTCCTGAGCGAACGCGGGCATGGCGATGGCGAGAAGCGAAGCGAGAGCGAGGGCGACAAATGGCATCCGTGGGGTCTCCGATGAGGTTCCGCAGCGGCACGCCGCGGGGTTCGGGAATCTACCGGAATCGACGGGAGTGCGCCCCGCGTGCGCATCGCTATGCTGCCCCCGTCGAGGTGTCTTGGGGGAGGATCCCAAGCACCGTCCGGCCCGCGCCCCACGGCGCGTGCTGGATGAGGGAAGGCGGTGCAAATCCGCCGCGGACGCGCCGCCGTGACGGGCGCGGGGCAACCCCCCGCAACGCGCCGCCCACAAGCCACTGCCCCGCCAAATCGGCGCGGGTGGGAAGGCGGGCGGCACGCACCCGAAGTCGGAAGACCTGCCTCGACCTTCGGCCTTCGCCCCCGCGCAACGGGGCTCGGGCGAACCTCCTGCACGGAGGCTTGCGGCATGCGGTCACGATCATGGTGTTGGCTTGTCATTGTGCTGGCGCAGTCGGCGTTCGCCGATGGGTGGTACGCCACGCGCGTGGTCAGCTACACCGCGGGCACCGGTGCGTCGGCGGGTCATCGCAATCCGCAGAGCGCACTCGGCGAACCCGCGCGCATGACCGGCATGAGCGGTTCGATCGAGACCATCACACCGTTCCAGCCCGCGTACATGCCCGACCAGATCGTTTCGATCGGTGCGGGCGGATCGCTGGTGGTTGAACTCGGCACGCCGGCGACCGACGATCCGGGCCACCGCTTCGGCATCGATCTGATCGTGTTCGGCAACGCGTTCTTCAGCGACATGGGCTACCCCGCGGGCGTGCCCGGCTACTGCGCAGGTGAAGGTGGCCTGGTGGATGTGAGCGGCGACGGCGTGAACTGGACCAACGTTCCGGGCGTGGTGGTGGACGGACCCATGCCCGCGATGGCGTGGATCGATGCGGGCCCCTACGACAAGGTGCCGGGCAGCGTGCCAAGCGACTTCCTTCGCGCGATGAACCCGGCGATCACGGCGAGCGATCTGGTGGCACTCGACTACGCCGACGTGATCACCGCATACGACGGATCGGCGGGCGGCGCGGGCGTGGACCTTGCCAGCGTGGGGCTGACCATCGCGCGATTCGTGCGATTCCGCCATCCACTCGGCGCCACCGGAAGCCCCGAGATCGACGCGGTGGCGGTGGTGCCGCCCACGCCCTCGCGGTTCGACCTGGATGGAAGCGGCCGCGTGGATTTCGGCGACATCGCGTTCCTGCTGATGAGCATGGGCGACACGAACGGGCCCTGCGACGTTGACGAAAGCGGCCTCGTCGACTTCGGCGACATCGCCGTCCTGCTGATGGAGATGAACTGATGCGCCGCGCCTTCACGCTGGTGGAGGTGCTGGTGACCGTCAGCATCATCGCGATGCTGGTTGGCCTGCTGCTTGGCGGACTGCGCGGTGCGGGCGACGCCTCGCGCGCGGCGAAGTGCCGCAGCAATCTTCGACAGCTGTTCATCGCCTCGCAGGGCTACGCCGCCTGCAATCAGGGCCACCTGCCGGCAGCGGTGCTGTACTTCGAGCGCGACGGCGCCTCGCGCACCGTGGCATGGGACTTCGAGCAGCAGGCCGGCGTGTCGCGCCCGGGTTCGCTGTGGAAGTTCAGCGACACGCCGCAGGAAGTGCAGCAGTGCCCCGCGTGCCTGGCCGCCAGCACCTTCGGCGCCGATCCGTACACGGGCTACCAATACAACACCAGCTATCTCGCTTCGGAGGGTCTGCTGCCCGACCGAGACGATGCAGGCCGCGTGATCGACGGATGGAATCGCGTGCGCCCGGGCCTGTCACCCGGCCAGTGGCGGCGCACCGCGGAAGTGGCCATGTTCGCCGACGGCGGATGGAAGGGCGGCGCGAACAAGTTCATGCGCGCACCCAGCGCCACGGTGGAAGGCGATGTGGGCATGGTGTATGCGGGTGGCAGCGCGTTCCGCCATCGCGAGCAGTGCAATGTGGCGTGGCTCGATGGACATGTGGACACGGCGGGCGACGCCCTGCAAGGCGAGCACGCCACCCCCGCCCTGCTGAAGTCGCTGCTCGACTGGCCACGCAACGGCTTCCTTTCCAACGACGATTCGGCCTACGACCCGCGATGAGGCCCCATGCGCATTGATCGCTGCGTGTGCACGGACACCACCCTGGCGGACATCGTTGCCATGGCGCGGAACGAGGGTCTGTCGCTGACGCAACTCGAAGATCGCGTGGGCTGCGGCACCGGCTGCGGCCTGTGCCGACCCTACGTGCGACGCGCGCTGCGCACCGGCGTGACCGTCTTCAACCAGATCGTGCACGAGGCCGACGAGCCGCCTGCGGCGTGAGTCATTCAGCCGCGGCCGAAGCGGCGCTCGAGTTCGCGCCACGGAATGCGCATGGCGGTCGGGCGACCATGCGGGCAGTTGGTGGCGCGTTCGATGGTGTCGAGCTGCTGCAGCAGTTCGGACACCTCGCGGTCGCTCAGCGCATCACCCGCCTTCACCGCCGCCTTGCAGGCCATCATGTCGAGCGCATCGGAGAGCACGGCCTCGCCGTCGCCCGAGGCATCGAACTCGTCGCGACCCAGCCATGCACGAAGCACTTCAAGTGCGTCCACGCCACGCTCGATCAGGAACACCGGCTCGGCGTGCAGCGCGATGCTGCGCGGGCCGCCCGCGCGCACGTCGAAGCCCAGACGCTCAAGCAGTGGCTGCGCCTCGTCCAGGCGTTCCACTTCCAGTGCGGTGGCAGGCTCGATGCGAGGCACCAGCAGCGCCTGCGACTCGAGTGCTCCCGACAGCACGCTGGTCTTCAGGCGCTCGAACATCACCCGCTCGTGCAGCGCGTGCTGATCCACCACCACGAGTCCCTGCTCGTCGCTGGTCACCAGCCACGCCTTGCCTGCCTGCAGGAAACGGCGCGCCATCACGGGCATCGGCAACGGCGTGGGCTCGGCGCTCCACGCGGGCGAGGCGGCCTGCGTTGGTTGCGCGAGCGTCTGCTGCATGCTGGCGAAGTCGAAGCCCGCTGGGCCGGACGGCGCTGAGCCGAACGACGCGCTGCCGCCCGACCACGCGCCGGTGGCCGGCGCGCCGGCCTCACCGATCGCCAGTTCCGGCATCAGGTTCGCGCTGCGCAACGCAGCCTTCACCGCACGGTGCACCAGCGAGTGCACGGCGGAAGGCTGGCGGAAGCGCACCTCGCTCTTGGCGGGATGCACGTTCACGTCCACTTCGCGCGGATCGATGTCCACGGCCAGGAATCCGACCGGCGTTCGGCCGGGCTCGATGAGTCCGCGATAGGCCTCACGCACCGCGTGCAGCAGCCCACGATCGGCGATGGGCCGACCGTTCAGCGTGAAGCGAAGCCCCTTCGCCGCCACGCGCGCCGCGGCGGGCCGCGCCATCACGCCCCACACCGACAGCGGCGAGTCGGCCGCCAGCGCCGAGTCGGCATCCACGATCAGCGCGTCGGCCTGCAGCGCGTCCCCCACCACCGCCTTCACACGACGCACGGGATCGTTCTCGGCAGGCAGGTCCATCGAAAGTTTGCCGTCCTGCCACAGCGCGAAAGCCACCTGCGGACGCGCGAGCGCGATCCACTCCAGCACCTCCGCCACGCGTCCCGCCTCGGTGGGCTCGCTGCGCAGGAACTTGCGACGGGCCGGCACCTGGCCGAACAGGCGCTCCACTTCCACCCGTGAGCCCACGTTGCCCGCCGCGGGGCGCACCGGTGTGGTGACGCCGTGATCCACCTCCACGCTGGCCGCATGCGAAGCCTCGCGGGTGCGACTGGTGATCACCAGCCGCGACACCGAACCGATGCTGGCCAGCGCCTCGCCGCGGAAACCGCAGGTGGCGATCGAAAGCAGGTCATCCAGCGAGGCGATCTTGCTGGTGGCGTGGGCCGCCACGGCCAGCGGAAGCTCTTCGGCGGGAATGCCGGAACCATCATCAAGCACCTCGATGCGATCGCGGCCGCCACCCTCCAACCGCACCTCGATGCGCGTGGCACCGGCGTCGAGCGCGTTCTCCACCAGCTCCTTCACCACGCTCGCGGGTCGATCCACCACCTCGCCGGCGGCGATCTGGTTGACCAGGTTCTGCGAAAGCTGGCGAATGGGCACGCGGCGAGTCTAGCCGGGCGAATTCACCATTCCTTTGCAGTGGAAGTTGTGGATGCGCGCGTGTTGTTGCCGATTCCCTGCTATGGTTTCGGCAGGCATGAGCACACTGGTGATCGGCGACCTGCATGGATGCGGCGACGAGCTTGGCGCGTTGCTGGACGTGGCACGCCGCGAGCGCGCCGACGCGCGCGTGATCCTGGTGGGTGACCTGTTCACCAAGGGCCCCAAGCCGGATCTGGTGGTCGACCTCATCTCGCAGCATCGCGCAGAGGGTCGGCGCATGGAACTGGTGTGCGGCAACCATGACATCCGACTGCTGGAGGCGCTGCGCAAGCGCGACGCAGGTGCGTCGCTGGATGCGCTCGGTGCCAGCGAAGCCAACGCCATCCGACTGCTGGATCGTGCCGGACGCCTGATCGGCGCGCGCCGCCTGCTCGCGGAGGCGTTGAACAACATCTGCGTGCGCGGCCGAGGATGGAACGTGCTGCACGGCGGCGTGGTGCCGGGCGCGGGCCTTGATGGCACCAGCGATCACGACAAGATCCACTTGAAGGCCGCGCCGCATGAAGTGCCCTGGTGGGATCAGTACGACGGCCGCGACGGATTGCTGATCGTGGGGCACAAGCCGCTGCGTGATCCGCTGATGCTGCGCCGCGCTGGCCGACCCCTGGTGGTGAATGTGGACACGGGCTGCGCCTATGGCGGCGCGCTCACGGGCTACTGCATCGAGGACGAGCGTTTCCTGCAGGTGCCGTCGCTGCAGCCTGCGCGCGACGGCTTCGGCGCTACGCCGGTCGCCACCGCGCCGCAATGGGCATCGGGCGCCCCCGCCCGAATGTTCGCGCGGCGACCTTGAGCACCAGCGGCGCCTGATCGCGCTTGAACTGCGCGCGATCGATCGACTGACACCAGCGCGTCACCATGGCCACATCCAGACCGGTGTCCCGCGCGATCGCGGCGGGATCGCCTTCATGCTCGATCCAGCCTGTCACGATGCGATCCAGATCCTCGTACGCCGGCAGCGAATCCTGGTCGGTCTGATCGGGGCGAAGTTCGGCGCTGGGCGCCTTGATGATGCTGGGCTCGGGAATCGGCGCGCAGCGCAGGCCGAAGTCGGCGAAGTGCGCGTTCAGGTGACGCGCCATGGCGTACACCTGCATCTTCAGCACATCGCCGATCGGCGCCATGCCACCCACCATGTCGCCGTACAGCGTGGCGTAGCCAACGGCCAGTTCGCTCTTGTTGCCGGTGCTCAGCACCAGCGAGCCGTCGGCGTTGCTCACGGCCATCACGGTCAGGCCGCGCAGACGGCTCTGCAGATTCTCGTCGGGCAGGCCCGCGAAGGCGCCCAGCGCGGTCTTCATGTGCGCGGCGAAGCGCTCGTGCAGGTCGGCGATGGGAAGCGTGAGCAGGCGGCCCAGCGAAAGATTGGCGGCAAGCGCCTTGGCGTCATCCACGCTGCCCGCGCTCGAATGGCGCGACGGCATCATCACGCCGGTCACCGCAGCCGGACCCAGCGCGAGCGCCGCCAGCGTGGCCACCACGGCGCTGTCGATGCCGCCGGAGAGCCCGATGGTGGCCTTCGCATGCCC
>CAIPQY010000073.1 GCA_903867275.1 uncultured bacterium
ACGCTCGCTGCCGCCCTCGTCCACCACGCGTGCGATGTCGGGGGTGAGTTCGATCAGGTCGCGGATGGCGCGCTGCGCACCCCACGCGGTGCGGCTCAGCACCAGTTCGCTCAGCCACAGGAAGAAGGCCAGGAAGCCGGCGGCCAGGTACAGGTTGTTGGCCAACGCCGCCAACACCGCAAGGCTGGCCAGCGAGTCGCTGCTCGGTCGGCCCGCGCGGATCTCCTGCAGGGCGCCGAATGCAAGCGGCGACACCAGGATCAGCGCGCCAATGGCCGCCGGAATCTGCGACACCTGCGGCTGCATGCCCAGCAGCTCGCCCAGCCAGCTGATGAACAGCAGCGTGCCGCCTGCCAGAGCCACGAACAGGCGTCGCTCCAGGCGCTCGCCACCGCTGGCGAGGTCGCGTCGTTCGTTGCGGCGGTCGGCGGAAGCGGTGGTGGAAAGCTGGCTCATGGAGGGGTATCTCGAGAGATCGATCGAAGGCTAGCAGGGCCGCGGGGCGCGCGGCTACGGCAGGGTCGGGAACGGGTTCGGGCGCTTCAGGCGATGCGTTCAGCGCCCGCCGCCCGACCCATCAGGTCGCGCACCGCCGCGCCCGGGGCCAGCCCCTCAAAGAGCACGCGATGCACCGCCTCGATGATGGGCACTTGCACGCCCAGTTCGCGGCTCACGGCGCACAGCGCCTTCGCGGTCTCCACGCCTTCCACCACGCTCTGCGTGGCGTGCAGCGCGTCCGCCAGCGATGCGCCGCGACCGATGGCCTCGCCCAGCGTCCGGTTGCGGCCTTCGGGGCTGAAGCAGGTGGTCGCCAGATCGCCCACACCCGCCACGCCGAAAAAGGTCTCCGCGCGCGAGCCCAGCGACAGGCCCAGTCGCACGATTTCCGCCAGCCCGCGCGCCAGCAGGGCGCTCTTGGCGTTGGAGCCCAGGCCCAGGCCATCCACCATGCCTGCGGCCAGCGCGATCACGTTCTTCGCCGCGCCGGCCAGTTCCACGCCGGTGGGGTCGTCGCTGGTGTAGATGCGCAGCCACGGCTGCGAGAAGGTGGCCTGCACACGCCGCGCGAACGCGTCGTCGGCGCCCGCCGCCACCATCACCGCGGGCTTGTGCAGCGCCAGTTCGTGCGCGATCGTGGGGCCACTCAGCACCGCCAGTGGTCGCGCGCCCAGCACGTCGCGCAGCACTTGGGTGGGTCGCTGCATCGATCCAACTTCCACGCCCTTGGTCACCGTGACCACACCCACGCCGGCAGGCACATGCGCCGCCAGTCGCGTCCATGTGGCACGCGCGAACTGCGCCGGAATGGCGCTCACCATCAGCGTGGCATCGGCGAATGCCGCCGCCGCATCGTCCGTCACGCGCACCGCATCGGGCAGCCGAAGTTCGGGCAGGCGCGAACTGCTGCGCTGGCGTGCAAGCTGCGGCGCCTGGCCCGGCAGCGGGCACCACAGGCTGGCCGCGTGGCCCGCGTCGATCGCCACGGCCGCCAGCACCAGGGCCATCTGTCCGTCGCCGGCGATCGCGATGCGTTCAGCCATTCATTCCTCCTCGAAGCGGCTTTCCACAAGCCGCACCAGTGCGTCCAGCGCCGGCTGCTCGTCGGCACCCTCGCAGTGAATCTCGATCTCGGTGCCATGCGTGCAGGCCAGCATCAGCATCTGCATCACGCTCTTGCCGTCCACCAGCTCGGCGCTGTCGGTGCGTCGCACCTTCACGCCGCACTGGAAGCCGCCTGCGGTGCTGGCGAATCCCATGGCAGGGCGGGCGTGCAGGCCGAGCCTGTTTCGGATGGCCAGACGGCGATGCACCATGCGTTCAGCGGGCCGGCGGGTTGGCGTCCGCTTCCTCGAGCAAAGTGACCACATCGGCGACGGTGCGGGCCTGCTTCAGGAACTTTCGGAACTGCTCCTGGCTCAGCGTGCCGAAGAGCGACTCCATCGCGTCCAGATGCGCCTCGGGCTGTTCTTCGGGCGACAGCAGCAGGAACACGGCGTGCACCGGCTGGCGGTCGAGCGCGTTGAAATCGATGCCGCCCGTGTGAAGCCCGATCGCGGCCACGCAGCGGGTCACTTCGGTCGTCTTCACGTGCGGCACGGCCACGCCATGGCCGAAACCGGTGCTGCCCTTCTTCTCGCGCTTCACCACCGCCTTCAGGAACTCGCCGCGCAGCGAGGCCTTGAAGGCGCCCGCCTTCACCAGCGCATCCAGCAGCTCGCCGATGCACTCGTCGCGCTTGGTGCCCTTCAGGGCTGGCAGGATGGCCTTCTCGAGAACAAGGTCCTTCAGTTTCATGGGTGGGGTTCGAGTCTGGGGTCGTGGTGGCCGCGGCCGTCGGGCAGGGTGCCCTAGTGCTTCCGGTTGCGCAGCAGATCCTTCAGATCGGTCAATTGCCGCACGCCTCTGTCAAGAACAAGGTCGACCGCCGCGTACACGTCGTCGTGGTGGGCGTTCGAGACCAGGTCCTCATGGTGTTCCAGGTCCAGGATGAGTTCCACATGGAAGCCGTGGCGGGGGTCCTTCTCCAGCACGAACTTGGCCTCCAGCACCTTGTCGTAGTGGCGCTCCAGGCGTGCGCACTTGCTGCGGATGAACTCCTCGATGGGAGCGGTGATGTCGAGATGCTTGCCGGAGATGGTGACCTGCATGAGAAGACTCCTTGGGATGGGTGGTTCGCGCCCGTGCGTCCGAGCACAGGCTACGGTTCGCACGAACACTTCACAAGGAATGAACCTTCGGGAAGACCCATTCGCGTGGGAACACGATGTTTCAGGCCACCAGATCGCGCGCGAGCGGCTTGGATCCATCGCCTCGCCGCCAGCGCGCCACGCGGCGGATGGCTTCGGGCATGGCGAGCAGCTCCTCGGCGAACACGCGGTCGGCCAACGCTTCCGGCGTGTCGTCGGCCAGCACCCGGCATCGACGCTGCAGGATCGCTTCGCCATGGTCGTAGCGCTCGTCCACCCAGTGCACGGTGCATCCGCTCTCCGGATCGCCCGCGCCCAGCACCGCCTCATGCACATGGCGCCCGAACAGGCCCTTGCCTCCGTGGCGCGGCAGCAGCGCTGGATGGATGTTGATGCAGCGGTCGATCCAGGCCTGCACACGGAACATGCGCAGGTAGCCGGCGAGCACCACCAGTTCCACGTTGGCCGCCCGCAGCGCGTCGTCCACGCGGTCGTCCACCGTTTCGGGTGGTTGTGGTGGCACCACCACCACGGGCAGGCCGCGGGCGCGACACAGGTCGATGGCGGGTGCGTCGGGCTTGGTCGCAAGCACCACGGCGATCGTGGCGGGCAGTTCTCCGCGCGCGATGCAGTCCTGCAGGTTCATCACGTGTCGCCCGCCGCCAGACACCAGGCAGCCCAGGCGCAGCGGCGCGCCGTCGCTCATGCCTCGGCCACCACGGTGGGTGCGCTTCGGAAGTCGATCGATTGGCCGGCGTGATTCACCGCAACCATCTTCACGGTCGCCACCGTCACGTCCTCGCGGCCACCGCCCAGCCAGCGTTCCACCTGCACGCGCACCTGCACGGTGATGCTGCTGCGGCCCATCTGCGAGGCATGCGTGAACAGGCTCACCACGTCGCCCACGCGCACCGGCGCCTTGAATTCCACGCGGTCCATGCTCACCGTGACCCAGCGATGCACGCCATGGCGACGCACCTCGAGGTAGGCCGCTTCGTCGATAAGGCTCAGGATGAAGCCACCGAAAACGGTGCCCTGATGGTTCGCATCGCTCGGATGCGCCACGCGGCGAAGCGACAGCATCGGCTCGGGCTCGCTCATCGAAGGCGAGTGTAGCGGTGGGGTGTTCAGGCCTTGGCTGCGGCGCGCTTGCGTCGCGGCGCGGG
>CAIPQY010000074.1 GCA_903867275.1 uncultured bacterium
ACGCCATCTTCCACATGGCCAGCCGGATCTCGGCCGTGGCCGTCACATTGCCCTGCACGGTGGCCCTGGTCTCCTTCACGGCCTGTTCCACCTTGGCCTGCAGCGTGGTTCCCGCGAATACCCACGCGCCGCCGAGGATCGCGAGCCCGACCACGCAGCGCACCAGCGCGCGCCGCAGCCATCCGCGACTGGTCAGCGCCAGCACCAGGTTGGCGAGCAGAAGTTCCACCATCAAGCCGATGATCGACGCCCGCGTGGCGGACCAGACCAGACTGAGTCCGCCGATCATGGTCGGCAACAGCAGCATCGCGGCGTGTGCAAGCGTGCTGGACACCACCAGGATCAGCCAGAAACTCAGGGCCACGGCGGCCCACAGGCCGGTCTGTGTGGGGGTGGTGAGGCCCGCACCCAATCCGAAGTGCGACTGCGGCTTTCCGATCGTCATCTGCGACGCCTGGATGAGCGCCATGATCGTGGTTCCGATCAGGATCGCCGCCACCAGATGCGACCAGCGCGCGCGCAGCGGCCACAGCACCGGAATCCACAGCAGCACGCGCGTGGCACGGAACTGCGTCACGCCGAACGCCGCATCGGGAGACCACAGCAGCGTGATCCAGCTCCATGCCAGCCATGCGAGCAGGCACAGCATCCATCCCCGACGCAGCAGTGTTCGCCAGTCAGGCAGCAGGGCGACGGCGCGCGGCACCGTGACCGCGACGGCGATCCCGAAGCCGATGTTGCCAGTCGCGGTGGAGATGGGTTGCATCCCGATGCCCAGCATGGCGCCCCACAGGTGCAGGACGGACCAGTCGACTCGCGACGAGGCGCGGACGGTCCGCTCCACATCGCTCGCGTTCGCGTTCGCCGGATTTGATGCATCCGCATCCATCCGAGGCAGTCTATCGGTGTGCAGTGACGAAGCCTTCGCCAGCGAGCGCTCGCAGGCACACGGCATTCACTTCGGCGGCATCGAAGCGCGCCGTCGCCATGGCTCGGGCGCCTTCGCCCATGCGCGTACGTTGCGCCGCGTCGTGCGCGAGCGTTCGCATGGCGTTCGCCAGCGCCTTCGCATCGCCAACCGGGACCACCATGCCGCTGTCCTGCGTCACCAGGTGTCGGCACCCTGGCGCGTCCGTGGTGATGATCGCGCGCCCGGTGGACATCGCCTCCAGCACGACCTTGCTGGTGCCTTCGCGATGCGACGGCAGCACGAACACGCTGCAGGCGGCGAGCCATGGGCGCACATCGGCCTGTTCGTCGACATGACGCACCGGGCCGTCGTGCAGCCACTGTCGCAGCGTGTCCGCTTCGATGGCCGATGGGTTCGCATCGCGCATCGGGCCCATCCATGTGAAGGTGGCGGCGGGCATGTCCTGCGCCACCTGTCGCGCCGCATCGAAATACTCCGCGAGTCCCTTCTCGCGCAGCGGTCGCGAGATCATGAGAAAGTGCGCGCCTTCCGGCACCGGCACCTGCGGAAACGCGGCCAGATCGACGCCGGAACCTGCCACCAGCTGCACGCGCGGTCGCACGGCGGGTGTCACCGCACCGCAGCGCTCCAGTTCCTGCAAATCGTCGGTGTTCTGGAACAGCACGGCATCGCACGCCGCGAACGCGCGGCGGTACAGCGCGGCCTTGGCCGAGCGCACCAGCCCTTCGCGCCAGCCATGTCCGATGAAACCGTGGCCAAGTCCCGTCACCATTCCCACCACGCGCTGCACCCCCGCCTTGCGCGCGGCGATCGGTCCATGTGCCAGGCACTTGGGGTTGTAGGCGAACACCGCCTGCACACCTTCGTCATGCAGAATGCGGCGCAGCGCGCGCGCGTAGGCCAGATCCTTGATCGGATTCACGCTGCCGCCGTGCAGCGGCGCGCCGAACCAACGCACGCCGGCCTGGGCAAGCGAGGCCCGCGTCGCTTCGTCGG
>CAIPQY010000075.1 GCA_903867275.1 uncultured bacterium
AGCAGCCCCTGCGTGCCCATGCCCCCGTGGCCCAACTCGTCCAGGCGTCGGTACAGGCGCTCGGTCACCTCCAGCCCGGGCAACGCGTGTCCCACCGCCTTCATCTCGTCGACCGCGATCTGAAGATCCTTGGCCAACAGGGCGGCATGGAAACCCGGCGTCCAATCACCCCTGAGCATGCGCGGCACCAGATTCGAAAGCGTCCAGCTTCCGGCGGCGCCCGTGGACACGCTCTGCAGCATGCGCTCCGGATCCAGCCCCGTGGCCTTCGCTGCCACCATCGCCTCGCACGCGCCGATCATGCTGTTGGCCACCAGGATCTGGTTCACCATCTTGCACAACTGCCCCGCGCCGGCTGCTCCTTGATGCACGATGGTCTTGCCAAGGAACTCGAACAGCGGCTTCACGGCTTCGAAGTCACGAACCTCGCCACCAACCATGATGGACAGCGTGGCGTTGCGCGCGCCGATGTCGCCGCCAGAAACCGGCGCATCGAGGGCACCCACCCCCTTGGCAGCTGCCGCCTCGGCGATGCGACGCGTCAGCGCCGGTGGGCTTGTGCCCATGTCCACGACGACCTTGGGCAGCGCCTTGGCGGCCAGCAGACCATTCGATCCCAGAAACACCTCTTCCACATCCTTGGGGAAAGCCACCATCGCGAACGCGACATCCGCGCCTTCAGCCGCCGCAGCCGGCGAATCGGCCCATTCCGCACCCGCGGCGATCAACGCCTCCACCTTGGCGCGGGTCCTGGAGAAAATCCGCACGGCGTGACCTGCCTCCAGCAGGTGGCCCGCCATGGGAGCCCCCATAACCCCTGCTCCAACCCACGCCACGCGAACGGTTTCCGTGTTCATTGGCGCAAGCGTAGTGCGAACCCTCACACGCGTCATGTCCGGGGCGTATGCGAGTCGGCATCCCGCAAGGGATCGAAAGGTAGGTCACAATGCACCCGAACACTCCGGCACAAGCCTCCGTAGGCCGCGGCCTTTTCAACGGAACCATGCACATGACAAGCAGCCACACACCCATCGACATCCAGGATCTCGAGCGCCAGGTCGCCGAGACCGCCAAGCCCTTCCAGCAACTCGTGAGCGAAATGCAGCGCGTGGTGGTGGGCCAGCACGAACTGCTCGAAGGTCTGGTGATCGGCCTGCTGGGCAACGGACACATCCTCATCGAGGGCGTGCCGGGCCTGGCCAAGACCACCGCCGTCGCCACGCTGGCGAAGGCGATCCAGACCAGCTTCCAGCGCATCCAGTTCACCCCCGACCTGCTGCCCGCCGACCTGCTGGGCACGCTGGTGTATCGCCCCAACACCGGCGACTTCGTGGTGAAGAAGGGCCCGATCTTCGCAAGCATCGTGCTGGCCGACGAGATCAACCGCGCACCCGCCAAGGTGCAGAGCGCGCTGCTGGAAGCCATGCAGGAGCGCCAGGTCACCATCGGCACCGAGACCTTCCGCATGGAGGATCCGTTCCTGGTGCTTGCCACGCAGAACCCCATCGAGCAGGAAGGCACCTACAGCCTGCCTGAAGCGCAGGTGGATCGCTTCATGCTGAAGCTGGTCGTGCGCTACCCCACCGCTCGCGAGGAACGCCAGATCCTGGATCGCATGGCGCAGACCACCACCAGCCACACGGTGCGTGCGGTGCTGAAGCCCGCCGACATCGTGGCCGCCCGCAACGTGGTCGATCGCATCTTCGTGGACGACCGCATCAAGGACTACATCGTGAACCTGGTGGTGGCCACGCGCGACCCCGGCACGGTGAAGGCCCCCGTGAAGGAACTGATCCAGTACGGCGCCAGTCCCCGCGCCACCATCGCGCTCACCATCGCGGCGAAGGCGAAGGCGTTCCTCGATGGCCGCGGCTATGTCACCCCCCAGGACGTGAAGGATGTGGCCATGGACGTGCTGCGCCACCGCATCGGCATCACCTACGAGGCCGAGGCGCTGGAGAAGAGCAGCGAGGACGTGGTGCGCAGCCTTCTGGAGCACGTGCCGGTTCCCTGATCAACGGGTGAACCAGCAACCACCGGAGTCTTCCCATGAACGCGAGTGAACTCATTCGCAAGGTGCGCCGCATCCAGATCCACACCAGCCGCGTGACAAGCGAGGCGCTGGCCGGCACCTACCACAGCGCCTTCCGCGGGCGCGGCGTGGAGTTCGAGGAAGTGCGCCCCTATGTGGTGGGCGACGACGTGCGCACCATCGACTGGAACGTGAGTGCACGCGCCGGCAGCCCGCACGTGAAGATGTTCCGTGAGGAACGCGAGCTGTGCGTGATGCTGGCCGTGGATCTGTCGGGCAGCCTGGACTTCGGCACACAGAGCCAGTTCAAGCGCGAGATGGTGGCAGAGATGGCCGCCACCATCGCCTTCAGCGCCATCCGCAACGGCGACAAGGTGGGCCTGCTCGCCTTCACCGACCGCGTGGAGCGCTTCGTGCCGCCGCGCAAGGGCACGCGGCACGTGCTGCGCATCGTGCGCGAGCTGCTGGCGCTGAAGCCCCAGGGCACCGGCACGCGCATCGGCGAGGCGGTGGACGAGATCACCCGCATCGTGCGCAAGCGCAGCGTGCTGTTCGTGATCAGCGACTTCATGGACCAGGGCTGGGAACGATCGATGTCGGTGGCGCGCGGTCGCCACGACGTGATTCCGGTGGTGGTGTCCGACAAGGCGGAGGAGAGCCTGCCGCCCGTGGGACTGCTTGAACTGGAAGACCCCGAGACCGGCGAAACCTTCCTCGTGGACACCAGCGACCGCGGCGTGCGCGCACGCTTCGCCAGCGCGGCCGGCGAGGATCGCGCGCGCCTGCAGCAGGCGTTCCGGCGCATGCGCATGGATGCCGTCGAGGTGCAGACCGGCGCCGACTTCGTGAAGCCGCTCGCCGAGGTGTTCCGCAGGCGCGAAGCGCGGAGGGGCCGATGAAGCACCTCGCATGCGCACTGACCCTCGCCTGCGCGGCGAGTGGTTTCGCTGCGGACACCGCACCCGAGCCGAAGTCGCTGTCCACGCAGGCCGGCGGAGCGACGCTGATCATGTCGGCCCGCGACGCCACCATCCGCACCGGCCAACCCGTGGTGGTGGACATCACGGTGGACCGCCCAGCCGATGTCAGCGTGATGATGCCTGCGATCAAGAGCCCGCTCGGCGTGTGGGATGTCCGCAAGGCCGAATCGCTGCCCTCGACCAAGGAACTGCCCAACCGTCTCACCGAGCGCCTGACGCTGGTCACCTTCGAAAGCGGCGAGCAGAGCGTGCCCAGCCTCACGTTCACGCTGCGCAGTGCGGATGGCAAGGAGACGCCTCTCGTCAGCCCCGCCCTGCCGATCACCGTGTCATCGCTGCTGGCCGACGGCTACGACCCCTCGAACATCCGCGACGTGAAGGGCACCGTCGACATTCCGCTCGAAGCACGCTGGCCGTGGATCCTGGGCTTCGCGGCGCTTGCTGGCCTGCTCGGCTGGCTGGGCTTCAGCTGGTGGAAGGGCCGGACCTCGCGTGTCGCGCCGCTTGAACCGGTGCATGTGCGCGCCATGCGCGAACTCGATGCGCTG
>CAIPQY010000076.1 GCA_903867275.1 uncultured bacterium
CACGCCACGCTCGAGTCGCTGCGCACCATCGGCGTGGGCGTGTGCCTGGACGACTTCGGCGCGGGCCTTGCCACGCTGGCCAGCCTGCGCGGACTGCCCGTCAGCGAGATCAAGATCGACCGCAGCTTCGTGCGCCCGCTGCCCGGCACGCCCGAAGACCGCATGGCGGTGCAGACGGTGATCGGCCTGGCGCACCAGCTTGGCCTGCGCGCCATCGCCGTGGGCGTGGAGCACGCCACGCAGTGGGCCTGGCTGAAGGAACAGGGCTGCGACGCGGCGCAGGGCTGGCTGATCGGCAAGCCCGTGGAGGCGGAAGGCCTGGTCGAGACGATCGCCGCGCTGCGGCGCGGTCGCGGGCACTTCGTGGAGCCGGCGGCGCAGGCGTAAGAGCCCCCGCCCCTACCGCTTCATCGCCAGCACCAGCACGCCCGCGCCCACCATGGCGATGCCCAGCCAGTCGCGGCCCGACGGTCGCTCCTGCAGGAACACCACCGCGAACAGCGCCACCAGCACCAGGCTGAGCTTGTCCACCGGCGCCACCTTGGACGCCTCGCCCACCTTCAGCGCGCGGAAGTAGCACACCCACGACACGCCGGTTGCCACGCCTGACAGCACCAGGAACGCCAGCGTGCGCCCGGGCAGCGTGGCCGGATTGCGCCACTTGCCCGTGGCGAACACGAACACCGACAGCAGCACGATGATCACCGCGGTGCGCACCAGCGTGGCCAGATCGGAGTCGATGCCGTCAAGCCCGATCTTGGCGAAGATGGCGGTGAGCGCGGCGAACACCGCCGACAGCAGCGCCCATGCAAACCAGCCTGGCAATGCCTCGATCATGCGCGCGAATCTCCTGCGTTCCCGGGCATCGGGAAGCGCCGACCGCAGCATAGCCGTGGCGCTGCCAACCGCATCCGCATCACGCGAACATCGGCGCAAGCTTGCCGATCACGGCCTGATAGTCCTCGTGACTCACCGACCCCCGCTGCGCGCGCAGCGCCTTGATCTCGTTGGCGGCAACGAACAGCGCCTCGGTCATGCGGATGGTGCTGGGCTGGTAGTTCATCTTCAGGCGCGGCCACAGCCGCTGCAGCGTGTCGCTCTGCGCCCAGTTCAGGAAGTTGGCCAGCCACACCTGCACGCCGGTCTGGTCGTGCGCGCAGATGGTGTGATAGTCCTCGAAGATCTGGAACACCGAGATGGCGAACGCCACCTGGTGCATGTCCTGCGCCGAGTGGATGGCCAGGTCGGGATACATCTCGGCCGGCAGCGAGCCCAGGCGCTCGTAATCCTGCGCAAGCCGCATGTTGGGCGTGATCCACAGATCCTTGATGATCTGGATGGTGGACAGCTCCAGCGCCTTCTCCGCCGCCGTCTCCTGCGTGCGCGCCTGGTGGTACAGCGCCAGCGCCACGAACAGGCCCGCGCCGCCGGTGAGCAGCATCATGAGCCGGTAGATGGTGGAACGCTCGATGGGCTGCTCGCTCACCGGGTCCTGCCACAGCAGCACGGTGAACAGCACACCCAGCACCACCATGGCGATGAGCAGCCACTTCGAGAACGTCATGCGTGTGCCCGCGTTGCTCAACGTGACAACCTGTCCGTGCCGCGCGCTTCGAACGCGCTCAGGCGCTGAAGCTGCTGCCGCAGCCGCAGGTGCTGTTGGCGTTGGGGTTGTTGAACACGAATCCGCGGCCCATGATCTCGTCCTTGAAGTCGATCGTGGTGCCGTTCAGGTACAGGTAGCTCTTGGGGTCGCAGATCACGCGAACCGTGAAGGGCTCTGCACCGGTGGCGGTGGCCACGCCGCCACCCTGGGCGCTGGCGGCCTTCGGATCGGGGCGACGCGCGTAGCTGAACTCCCACAGCTCGTCGCTC
>CAIPQY010000077.1 GCA_903867275.1 uncultured bacterium
ACGGTGCGCATGGGTTGCACAGGTTTATACTCGCCCCGTCGCTCCGCGGCGACATTCCACCCATGCATTCCGCACCAAAGCCACCTGCAGGAAAGGGTCGTACCGCCGTCGTGCTGCTTTCAGGCGGCTTGGACAGCGCGGTCACGCTGGCCTGGATGCGGGCGGGCGGCTTTCGTTGCGTGGCCCTGAGTTTCGACTACGGGCAGCGACATCGTTTCGAGTTGGAATGTGCCGCGCGCGTGGCGAAGGCGCTTGGGGCCGAGAGCCAACGGGTGGCGCACATCGACCTGGGTGCCTTCGGCGGCAGCGCGCTCACCGCGGACATGGCGGTGCCCAAGGATCGCGACGTGGAACATGCCCACGACATTCCCGTCACCTATGTGCCCGCGCGCAACGCCGTGTTCCTGACCATGGCCATGGGGCTGGCCGAGACCGTTGACGCGCGCGACCTGGCGATCGGCGTGAACGCGCTCGACTACAGCGGCTATCCCGACTGCCGGCCGGAGTTCGTGCAGGCGTTCGAGCAGCTGGCCAACCTTGGCACCAAGGCGGGCGTGGAGGCGGCCGCGCGCGGCGAGCGCTGGTTCAGCGTGCATGCGCCCTTGATGCAGTTGACCAAGGCCGAGATCGTGAAGCTGGGCACCGATCTGGGCGTGGATCTTGGCATGACCACCAGCTGCTACGACCCGCATGCCGACGGCACGCCATGTGGCCGCTGCGATGCGTGCCTGCTGCGCGCGAAGGGTTTCGCTGAAGCCGGCGTGCGCGACGCGCGCGCGCGTTAGGGGCAGGGTCCGAAGTCCAGCATCAGCAGCGCGGCGTCGCCGAAGTCCACCAGCTCGCTGCCATCCAGATCGGCTGGCTGCGGGCCCACCGATCCGAAGTCGAGCAGCAGGAAGGCGATGTCGCCGAAGTCCACAAGTCCGTTGCCATCCAGATCGGAGCGGCAGGGCGTTGCGTCCGATCGGAACGAGAACGAGAACGCGCCACCCGCCGCGATCCACGATGCCGGACCTGCATCGGCCGGCACGCGCGATTGCCCGGCCCAGTCATCGCCCCAGGCGATCACCTGACCCGTGCGCAGCAACGCAAGCGAGTGGAACTCGCCCGCCGCCACATCGACCGCATCCACCACGTCGGGCGGAACGCCATCCAGACCCACTTCGGCCAGACCCCACGCCATCGCGGTGCCATCGGCGCGAAGCGCGATGGTGTGGTAGCCGCCCGAGTCCATGTCGACGAAGTCGTGCACGTCCGCGGGCACCATGCCCTGACCGTAGTGCGGATAGGCATCGTCGTACGACTGGCCCGCGCCCCACGCCACGATGTCGCCATTGGCGAGTCGCGCGAGCGAGTTGGCCTCGCCGCCGGTCACCTGCATCGCATTTGAAACGGTGCCCGGCACCGCGCACTGTCCGTACGCGTTCCAGCCCCACGCACGCACCGAGCCGTCGGCCAGCACCGCCAGCGTGTGTCGGCGACCGCCGCTGACCGACACCACCGGCCCAAGATTCGACGGCACATTGCATTGACCGTAGCCGTTCGAACCCCAGGCACGCACCGAGCCGCCGGGCAGCAGTGCGATGCTGTGGAAGTACCCGGCGGCCACGCTGGACACGGTTCCAAGGTCGGCGGGCACGTCACGCTGTCCCCACGAGTTGATGCCGAAGCAGTGCACCATGCCCGCTGCATCGAGCGCGATGGAGAACTGGTAGCCGCCATCCACCATCACCATGCCGCGCGTCAGCGCCACCTGGCCGTACGAGTCGTCGCCCCATGGAATCACCGCGGCGCACGCATCGGTGCAGCGCGTGCGCAGCGATGGTGAAGGCATGGCACCGATGGAATCGTCCACGAAACCAACGGTGAGCCAGTTGGCGCCATCCGGATTGGCGTACGCCACGCGGATCGCGTGCATGCCCGCCTCCAGCGCCACCGATCCGAAGGTGCGGTACTGCATGTCGGTGCCGGGGTTGTCCACCACCAGCACGTCATCCACCCACAGTTTCGAGGGGCCATCGGACTCGATGTACAGCGTGTGCATGCGGCGCTGATCCGTCACCGCAAAGCCCTCGAGCTGCGCGCCGACCTGCGCCACGCGTCCGCTGCCCGCGAACGGCCCCTGACTCCACGGGAAATCCACGGTGGGAACCACCTCGCTGGCGTAGGGCGTCATGGCCGCGAAATCGGGCAGTTCGCTGGCCGACCCGATGTCGTAGTAGGAGATGGTGAGGCCCGGAATCACGCCGCCGATCTGCGTCGCCGGCAGAGCCCTCTGCAGATCCACGCGCACGGTGGCGCTGTCGGTGCTGGTGTCGCTGTCCCGCACCGTGTAGTGGAAGGTGCGCACGCCGGGCGCGGCATCCGGCGCGAAGGTGATGCGCACCGCGTCGCGGCCACCGGGACCGCCACCCGGAAGCACCGTGAGCGCATCGCCCATGCTCGTGCTGGCGTCGCACGAGGCGATGGCAAGCGGTTCGGCGTTCGGATCATCGTCGTTCGACAGCACGTCCATCTCGAGCGTGCTGGCCGAACCTTCCATCACGTCGAAGTGATCGTCGTTGGCGAGTGGCGGAAGCGGGGTG
>CAIPQY010000078.1 GCA_903867275.1 uncultured bacterium
CGGCAACGACCCGGACATCTACGAGGAACGCAAGAGTCTGGGCCGCGAGCTGGCGCCCCGCGTGATGCAGGCCCTGAACGGCGACGCGGAGAACGCGGTGTTCGGCTTCATTCCGAACACCAGCGAAACGGCCTACATCGGTCTGGTCGACGAGATGGGGCGGCAGATGCGACTGGCGCGCGGCAAGCAGCTCACCGAACGCCTGGCCGCCGGAAAGCTGACGGCCACCGAACTGGAGCAGGCACTCACACTGAGCGTGCGCGCCGAGAAGGTGGCACACAAGGATCAGAAGCTGCGCACCTTCATCACCCACGACGAGGCACGCCGCGATCTGGTGGCGCACGTGTACGACGTGACGCTCGGCACGGTCGGCCCCGCCGATGCACTGGTGATGGTGGACGACAGCATCGTGCGCGGCACCACGCTGCGCGACAGCATCGTCACCATGCTCTCCAGGCTCTCGCCATCGCGCATGGTGATCGTCAGCAGCAGTCCGCCGATCTGCTACCCCGACTGCTACGGCATCGACATGAGCCAGCTGGGCCGCTTCATCGCCTTCGAGGGCATGGTGAAGGTGCTGCGCGAGCGAGGTCAGCAGGACCTGATCGACGAGGTGGAGCGGCGCTGCCAGGAGCAGCAGCACGCCCCGCTGTCCAAGCTGAAGAACCACGTGCGCGCGCTGTATCAGGCCGTGGACCACCCCACGCTGGAGAACGCGGTGGCTGAACTGATCCGACCCCCGGGACTGGCCTGGAAGGGCACCCTGCAGGTCGTCTACCAGACCCTGGACGGCCTGAAGCGCGCCATGCCCAACCACACCGGCACCTGGTATTTCGACGGCGATTACCCCACCCCAGGCGGCCTGCGGGTGCTGAACACGGCCTATCTGCAGTGGTGCCGCCGGGAAGATGCCCGGGCGTACTGACCCGGCCCCTGGAAACCCTGAAATCCGGTGTACGCGGGGGTTCCATCGGCTTGACCATTGGCCCGGTTTCGGTTCTACTTGACGACCCGCCGCTGCCAGGTCTGGCAGCGCGTTCAGAACCGACTCCAGGAGTCCGAATGGCTCGTTACACCGGTCCCAAGGTCAAGCTCTCCCGTCGCGTCGGCGTGCCCGTGGCGGATACGCCGAAGCACACCGCCAAGCGCCAGCTCACGGCGCCAGGCATGCACGGCTTCCGCGGCAAGCGCAACAAGCCCTATGGCGTGCGCAAGGACGAGAAGCAGAAGCTTCGGTACCACTACGGCGTGCTGGAAGCCCAGTTCCGCCGCACGCTGGCCGAGGCAGGCCGCATGACCGGCAACACCGGTGAAGTGCTGCTGCAGCTGCTCGAGCGTCGCCTGGACAACCTGCTGCGTCGCACCGGCTTTGCCCGCACCATCTGGGCGGCACGCCAGATCGTGGCCCACGGCCATGTTCGCGTGAACGGCCAGAAGGTTGATCGTCCCAGCTTCGTGATCAGCGTCGGTGACGTGATCACGATCAAGGACAAGACGCAGAAGCTGATCCGCGACAACATGGAAAGCCTCGCTGGCCATGTGGTTCCGGGATGGCTCGAAGTGAATCCGGCCGAGCTCACCGCCAAGGTGACCAGCCTGCCCACTTCGGACCAGATCCCCTTCGACGTCAACACCAACCTGATCATCGAGTTCTACCGCTGAGATCCCCCGCCCGCCCGCGGGTATCGCCCGGCGGTTGGGCTGGCGAAGCCGTGTGGCGGATGGGTCACCCAAGACCCCCGCTATCGCCATGCTCAAGTTTCTCCGCCAGTACAACAAGTTCCTGCTCGCCGGTTTTGGCTCGATCCTGCTGCTGACCTGGCTGGTGCCGAGCGCGGTCACGGAGTTCTCGCGCCGCAGTGGTGCCACCAACGCGACCTGGGCCACGCTGGGCGATGGCCAGACCGTGACCATGGGAGAACTGCAGCAGCTGCAGCGCCAGATGAAGGTGCTCGATGCGATGGGCGTGCCCGTTCTGTCGCAGCTCGGTGGCCAGCGCGATGCAGGCCTGTGGTATCTGCTTGTGCGCGAAGCGCGTCAGGCCGGCCTGGTGGGCGGCATCAGCGATGGACAGCGCGTGTTGGCGGGCATGGGCAACGGCATCAAGCCCGAGCAGGCGTTGCCACGACTCTGCGCCGCCAGTGGCCTGCAGCCGCAGGCCGTGCTCGAGACGCTTGCCGAGCTGCAAGGCGTGGCACGACTGCTCAGCATCGCCAACAGCGCAGCACGCCTGAGCGATGTGCGCCTTGAAGTGAAGGCGGCCGAGGCCATGACCGGCGTGGCCGCCGACCTGGTGGTGCTCTCCGCTGCGCAGCCGCTTCCGCAGAACGATCCGGCCCCCACGCCCGATCGCATGCAGGCCATGCTGAAGGAATTCGCCACCGTGGAGCCCGGCAAGGGCCGCAACGGATTCGGATACCGCCAGCCCGACCGCTTCGCGATGGAGTGGTTCGCCATTCCCGCCAGCACCGTGCGCGCGTCGCTGGCGAACGACCCCCGCGTGTCCGGCGTGGCGCTTCGCAAGGCCTTCCTGAAGAACCCGTCCGCCTACGGCGCGACGGCTGGCGACGCGAATCCGAACTTCGACGACTTCCGCGAGAAGGTGCTGAACACCGAGCTGGATCGCCTGACCGCCGAGCGCATGGAGGAGATCTCCAAGTCGATCGCCGACCAGACCCAGCTGGCCACGCGCAATCTGCCCAAGGATGGCGTGTACGCCAAGCTGCCGGCCGATGGCGCCGGCGTTCCCGCGCTGGACAGCGTGATGCAGTCGCTCAGCCAGCAGTTCGGCCTGAGCGGCATCCGCATGGAGAAGACCAGCCTGATCGCGCCGACCGATCTGTCCAAGATCCCGGGCCTGGGCACCGCGAGCACCAACCGCTTCGGCACGCAGCCCATGCAGATCACCGAACTGGTGGAGCAGGCGAAGGAGTTCAAGCCCAAGGATGTGCGCGCCGTCGTGCAGTCCGGCGTCGTGGCCCCCCCGCTTCGCGGCGCCGGTGCCGCGGGTGGCGCACCTGCCGATCTCTATGCCTTCCGCATCACCGAGACCGTGCCGGCGCACGACGCCGCCAACGCGGATGAAGTGCGTGCACAGCTGATGGAAGATGCCGCCAAGGCGATGCGCTTCGAGACCATGGAGGCGGATCGCGCCGCCATCGAGACGCAGGCGAAGGCCGGACTGGATTCGCTCGCCAGCGCGTGGGGCACCAAGGTGGAGTTCGCCCCCGGCATCCGCGAGACCGACGCCAACCTGCTGAAGTACGGCCTGAAGGTTCCCACGCCGCTGCCTGTGATCGGTGCGGATGGCGAACTGTCCAAGGAGATCGTGAAGCGCGCCATGGCGATGCCGGCCGATCTTGCCAATGTCAGCGACGCGGATCGCACCTTCCTGGTTGCGGCCCCGGACAAGATGGCGCTGGTGGCCGTGAAGGTGCGCGAGGTGTTCCCGGTGAGCCGCGAGGATTACCTCGATGCAGCCGG
Organism: uncultured bacterium; assembly: GCA_903867275.1. Classification (GTDB taxonomy): domain Bacteria; phylum Planctomycetota; class Phycisphaerae; order Phycisphaerales; family SM1A02; genus SYAC01. The sequence continues at coordinate 3,484 of CAIPQY010000078.1, forward strand.
CAACCCCCGCTTCCGCGCGGCCATCGTGGGTGATGGCGGCGCAGGCGACGTGACGAAGGCGTTCAACGTGGAGGCGATCAAGGCTCGCGCAGGCTTCAAGCCCACGCGCGAGGAGCACGCCGAGGACGAGAACGCAGCGCCGGCCGACAAGGCCAACGGCTGA
>CAIPQY010000079.1 GCA_903867275.1 uncultured bacterium
GAACTCTTCGGTTACCGCGTCGTGGCCAAGCTTGGCAGCGGCGCTGCCAGCGAGCTGTACGCGGTGCAGGACCCGAAGACCAAGCAGGTGTGGGCGTTGAAGCACGTGGTGCGGCATGACGAGAAGGGCGCCCGCTTCATCGAGCAGGTGGAGCAGGAGCACGCGATCGGATCGAAGCTGGATCACCCGAACGTGCGCGGCGTGAGCAAGGTGCATCGCACCCGCAAGCTGTTCACCACCACCGAGATCGGCCTGCTGCTGGAGCTGGTGGACGCCGATGCCATGGACCAGCGCATGCCGCGCAACATGCTGGAGGCGGTCGACCAGTTCAGGCAGATCGCCGATGGCCTGGCGCACATGCACGAGCGTGGCTTCGTGCACGCCGACATGAAGCCGATCAACGCCATGGTGTGCGCCAGCGGCGACGTGAAGATCATCGATCTGGGCCAGGCCTGTGCCATCGGCACCAAGAAGAAGCGCATTCAGGGCACGCCCGGCTACATCGCGCCCGAGCAGGCGCAGCGCGAGGCCGTGACGGCCGCGACCGACGTGTACAACCTTGGCGCCACCATGCACTGGGTGCTGGTGGGCGAGGTGATTCCGACCGCGTTGCCACCCAAGGGCGATGGCGAACTGGGTGCCGTGGACGTGAAGATGATCCAGTTGCCCAAGCCGCCGCATGTGCGGAACTCGCGCATCCCGGCGGCGCTCGGCGAACTGGTGATGGACTGCATCCAGTTGGATCCGGCTGCGCGCGTGGCCAGCATGAAGCTGGTTTCGGAGCGCCTGTCGGCCATCGCCGATGAGCTGCGCCAGACCGGAACGGTGGCGCTGCAGCACGCGGAGCGCGCGGGCAAGTGACGGCCGCGGAGCCCACCTCCGAGAAGTGGGATCGCCGCTTCCTGCAGTTGGCGGACCAGATCGCGCAGTGGAGCAAGGACCCCAGTCGTGGCGTGGGCGCGGTGATCGTGTCGGGCAGCCGCCAGGTGGTGGCGACCGGCTTCAACGGTTTGCCGCGCGGTTTCGAGGACAAGCCTGAACGCCTGCAGCGGCCGGTGAAGTACGACCTGGTGGTGCACGCCGAACTGAACGCGATCGTGCAGTGCGCGCGCAACGGCGTGTGTCCGATCGACTGCACGCTGTACACCAGCTTTGCGCCGTGCGTGCATTGCTCGCTCGCCACCGTGCAGGCGGGCATCCGCCGCGTTGTCACCTGGGAGCCCGATCTGGTCGGTGCCGACGCGCATTGGCTGGACAGCATCGAGAAGTCGCGACTGGTGCTGGAAGAGGTGGGCGTGCATCTGGATCACCTGCGGCGCGAGCCTCGCTGAACGCCATGCCAACGCGCCGCGCGTCGGGCACATCGATCGAACGAGGAGCCGTTGCGGGCGGGGCCGTGTCCTCGAGCGCGCGGTTCACCGACGCGCTTCGCAGACGGCTGATCGAGCAGGCGATCGATTTCCTCGCAGCGGAATACGAGCTGGACGCCGCACAGCAGCGCGCGTTGCACGCCGTGCCCGTTCGCTGGCGCAGGCGGCATGGTCGCAGCGTCTTCTACATGAAGCCCAGGCATGGTTTCGCGGGTCCGCACATTCTGGTCAGCGTGCCGCGCGGAGCCACGGCGCGATGGAGCGTGTACCGCCGCGTGCGCGTGGGACTGGTCGCGCCACCGCAGGGCATCGAGATGCCCGTGGC
>CAIPQY010000080.1 GCA_903867275.1 uncultured bacterium
CCAACGCGGGAATCCACGACAGCCACTGGGTGAACAACCATCGATCTTCCAGTGCCAGCCCGCAGCCGAAGGCCACGCACACCACGAGCGACGCCGCCTGCAGCAGCCACGATGTCATCGTGGCGATCGATCGACCGAATCCTTGGTGCCTGGAAGCCAATGGCCGGATCGTATGGAGTGCCCAAATGGCAGGCGACGGCTTCCAACCCCGGTTTCGCGCCGCTGCGGGCATCACGAAGCGGCAATTTCCGCCGATCGCCCGAGTCGAGCCGTTTGGCATCGCACTTGCTTACCCTTTCCTGCCCACTGGCTCGCATGCCTGCTGGGCGAAAGGAATCACACACATGGCAGGAAAAATCATCGGCATCGATCTCGGCACCACCAACTCCGTCGTCGCAGTGATGGAGGGCGGCCAGCCCAAGGTTCTCATCAACGCCTCCGGCGCCCGCACCACCCCAAGCGTGGTCGGCTTCACCGAGAAGGGCGAGCGGCTGGTCGGCCAGCCCGCGCGTCACCAGCAGGTGACCAACCCCAAGAACACCGTCTTCAGCATCAAGCGCTTCATGGGCCGCCGTCACGACGAGGTGGAGCATGAGGAGAAGCTCGTGCCCTACACCGTGGTCGGCGGTCCGCAGGATCTGGTGAAGGTGGACGTGCGCGGCAAGCAGTTCACGCCACCCGAAGTCAGCGCCATGATCCTTCAGGAACTGAAGAAGGTCGCCGAGGACTATCTGGGCGAGAAGGTGGACCGCGCGGTGATCACCGTGCCCGCCTACTTCAACGACAGTCAGCGACAGGCCACCAAGGATGCCGGCGAGATCGCCGGCCTGAAGGTGGAGCGCATCATCAACGAGCCCACCGCGGCCGCGCTGGCCTATGGTCTTGAAAAGAAGAAGAACGCCCGCATCGCCGTGTTCGATCTTGGCGGCGGCACCTTCGACGTGAGCATCCTCGACGTGGGTGACGGCGTGTTCGAGGTGCTCAGCACCAACGGCGACGGCCACCTCGGTGGCGACGACTTCGACCAGCGGCTGATCGACTTCATCGCCGACGAGTTCCGCAAGAAGGAAGGCATCGACATCCGCAGCGACGCGATGGCGCTGCAGCGACTGAAGGAAGCGGCCGAGAAGGCCAAGATCGAGCTCTCCAACCAGATGGAGACCGCGGTCAACCTGCCCTTCATCACCGCCGACCAGAACGGCCCCAAGCACCTGCAGGTCACGGTGACCCGCTCGCGCTTCGAGGATCTGTGCAAGGATCTGTTCGAGCGCCTGCGTGGCCCCTGCGAGCAGGCGCTGCGTGACGCCAAGCTGAACCCGAAGGACGTGCAGGAGGTCGTGCTGGTGGGCGGCTCCATCCGCATCCCCAAGGTGCAGCAGCTGGCGAAGGACATCTTCCAGACCACCGAGCTCGACAAGAGCATCAACCCCGACGAGGTGGTGGCCGTGGGCGCCGCCATCCAGGGCGCGGTGCTGCAGGGCGACGTGAAGGATGTGCTGCTGCTCGACGTCACGCCGCTCTCGCTGGGCGTGGAAACGCTCGGTGGCGTGATGACCAAGCTGATCGAGAAGAACACCACCATTCCGACCAGCAAGAAGGAGGTGTTCAGCACCGCGGCCGACAACCAGACCAGCGTGACCATCCATGTGCTGCAGGGCGAGCGCGAGTTCGCCAACGACAACCGCAGCCTGGGTCGCTTCGACCTCAGCGGCATCGCACCGGCCCCCCGCGGCCTGCCGCAGATCGAGGTGGAGTTCGCGATCGACGCCAACGGCATCCTGAGCGTGTCGGCCACCGAGAAGGCGACCGGCAAGAAGCAGGAGATCCGCATCACCGGCTCGAGCGGTCTGAGCAAGGACGAGGTGGAGCGCATGCGCAAGGAAGCCGAGCAGAACGCCACCGCCGACAAGGTGCGACGCGAACTGATCGACCTTCGCAACCAGGGCGAGGCGGTGGCCTATGCCACGCGCAAGAGCCTGGAGGAGCACGGCGGCAAGATCAGCGCCGAGGCGCGCGGCAAGATCGAGGGCGCACTCAGCAACCTCGAGACCGTGCTGAAGGGCGAGGACAAGGCCGCCATGCAGGCCGCCATGAAGACGCTCAACGACGCCTCGGCTGAACTTGGCAAGGCGGTCTACGAGGCCACCTCCAAGACTCCGGGCGCCGAAGGCGGCGGAGCAAAGCCCGCCGGCAAGGACGACGTGATCGACGCCGAGTACGAGGTGAAGGACGGCAACTGAGGCGCCGCGCGCGCCTCGTATCGCCACCCTCGCATGCATCGCGGCTGTCAGGCTCAGGCCTGGCAGCCGCTTTCACTTTCATGCTGTCCCAGGAAGCCCTAGCATGTTCCCCATGATCAAGCCCATCGCGCTGCTTCTGGTTGCCTCGCTCGCCCTGCTCGCCGCCGGCGATCCACCCGCCGCCCCCGCTCGTGTGGGCTACGCGTGGCCACTGCCCACCTGCATCGTGAGCGGCGAGCCGCTGGGCGACAAGCCGGTGGTGAAGGTGCTCGAAGACGCGAAGGACCCCTCGGTGAACGGACGCGAGGTGCGCTTCTGCTGCGAGAAGTGCGCAGCCACCTTCGACGCCAACCGCGCCAAGTACCTGAAGGATGCCGATGCCGCCATCGCCGCGCGCGAGATGCCGGCCTACACGCTGACGAACTGCATGATGATGCCCGACGAGAAGCTGCCTGCACCGGACGCCAAGGAACAGGATGGCGCACGCAGCGTTGTGGTTGGCAACCAGCTGGTGCGCGTGTGCTGCGCGCAGTGCGAGCGCAAGGTGAAGCGCAATCCCGCAGCCGTGCTGACCAAGGTGCAGACCGCGCTGGTGGCGGCACAGGCACCGGGCTACACCATGAAGACCTGCCCCGTCAGCGGCAAGGCGCTGCCCGCCACGCCCACCGACACCCTGATCGCCGGACAGCTGGTGCGACTGTGCTGCGAGGATTGCCGCGCAAGCGCCGAGAAGAACCCATCCGCCACGCTGGCGAAGCTGCAGGCCCCGGCGACCAAGAAGAACTGAACGCGACGCAGCCTCAATCGGCCCGCGGCGCACCCTTGCGAAGCAGTGCCGCGAAGAGGCCGGGGCCCGTCGTCTTGGGCTCTGGCGGAAGTTCGCGGTGACGCACCACGCTCAACCCCGCGGCCTTGCCCATCTGCTTCAGTGCCGCGGCGCCGAAGCCCATGTGCAGGTGTCCCATGCTGGCGGCGTAGGCGCGGCGGTCGTGCGGCACGAGGTCGATCACCAGCACGGTGCCGCCTGAGCGCGTGCCACGCGCGGCCTCCGTCAACACCTGTTCGGGGTCGGGCACATGGTGCATCACCAGCATCATCACGCACGCGTGCACCTCGCCAGCCTTCAGCGGCAGCGACTCCAGCGCACCCTGACGGAACTCGACATTGGTGGACTTCGAGAGCCGCTTGCGGGCCGCGTCCAGCATGGATGTCTCGCGATCGATGGCGATGACGCGCTTCACGCACGGCGCCAGCAACTGCGTCGCCTCGCCCGTGCCGCAACCCAGATCGGCGACGATCCATGATGGATCGAGCAGTTCCAGCATGGCCAGGGCCGTGAGGCGTTCGCCGAAGAGATCGCGCCGAACATCGCTCCATTCGCCACCCACGCGCCCGAAGAACGCACGACTGTCCACGCGTCGATCCGCCAGCACGCTGGCCAGACGCGCCACATCCTGCGACGCCTCGGGATGACGCTCCAGCGCGGGCTTGGTCAGATGCCAGAGCGCGCGTGCCTCGTCGGGCATCGCGGGACCGGCCAACCGATACAGCCCCGATGGGCCTTCACTTCGGCGTGCCACCCACCCGCCTTCGAGCAGCGCCTTCAGGTGACGGCTGGCGGTGCTCTGTGGAACCTGCAGGGTGCGGGCGAGTTCGCCCACGCCGAGTTCCTCGCGTTCGAGCAGCGCCAGCACGCGCCAGCGAACCAGGTCACCCATGGCGGCGAGGCGGCCCAGCAGCTCCACCGAGCGCTCGGCACCCTCTCGCGAGCCTGATGCACCGGCCACGATGGGGCTCAGTTGCCGCGGGGCAAGCCGAGGGTGGGACCGAGCACCTGCCCGCGCTGCTCCAGTTCGGCACGCACGCGCGGATCCTGCGGGTTGATGCCGTAGGCCTGACGCAGGCGACGCAGCGCCTCCTGCTGATTGCCCAGACGCACCTGCAGCATGGCCATGCGGTAGTAGGGCTCGGTGCTCTTCTGCAGGTCGTAGCCCTGATCGAATTCGATCGCCGACTCCAGCGCCTGCTTGGCGGAGTCGAGGTCGTTCACCTTCTCGGCGATCTCGGCGAGACGCACATACGCCTCGGGGCTTCGGAGTTCGGCGCCCGCGTTGCGGAGCAGCAGGTAGATCTTGGCGGTGTCGCCCTGCTTCTCCATGCAGTTGGCCAACGCGAACACCACGTCGAGGTCGTTGGGGTTGCGCGCCACGGCGATCTCGAGCGCGTGACGACCTTCCTTGAGGTCGCCCAGACACACCATGGCGCGGCCGTAGGCGTACTGCGCGCCCCAGCTGCCGGGGTTGGCTTCGACGACCGGCTTGATCATGTCGGCGGCCTCCTGGCACTGGTTGTGCTCCACCAGGTAGCTGGCGCGGTCCACCGTGGACTCGGTGGGCGGCGGTCCCTGGCAGGCGGCCAGGAAGAGGGCCGCGGGCGCGGCGATGCAGCGGAGGACGGTTCCCAGTGGTGCGAGTCGGCTCATGGGCGGAGATGATAGGGTTCGGCGTGCCCGATTGCCGCCCACCGATCCCCGCGTTTCCATTCGCCCTGATGCGGCACGCGTTGCCCGACGGAAGCCACCATTTCGATCTGCTGCTGGCCGCAAGCCAGCATGTGCCCGACGAGGCCCGCGAGGTGGCGACCTGGCGCTGCAACGTGGACCCCTGGACGCTGCCGATCGGTGGCGAGGCCTCGATCGAACGCATCGCACCGCACCGAGGCCTGTACCTGCGCCTGACGGAGCCGCGCGAACTTGGCGGCGATCGAGGCAACGTCACGCCGATGCGTCGCGGCACCTATGCGATGCGCGACGGCGTGATCGAGACGATGCAGGACACCCACACCTTCCTTCGCATGAATGGCGATCGACTGCAGCGCGTGGCGCCGCCAGTCACGTGAACGCGTCGTAGCTGAGCGCCGCCCAGGCGATGAACGCGCACGGCAACTTGGCCAGCGAACCGAGCACGCGACCGATGGCGGCCCCCGCCGCCGGACGCATGGTGTCGCCGATGGCACGGCCGTGAAACAGCATCTCGCCCGCCACGGCACCCAGCACCACGCCCGCGAGCGCGCCGATGATGGACCCGACGAGTGGCACCGGAATCATGAAGGTGCCAAGCACCACGCCGACAAAGCCGCCGATCAGGCTGCCCGCCATGCCTGCGCGACTTGCGCCGCCGGCGCGTGCACCCATGGCGCCCGCGATGAATTCCAGCACCTCACCCGCCACGGCCGCGCTGACCGCCACGGCCAGCGATTGCACGCCGAACGGCAGCGATCCGCGCTCGAACATCATGGCGGTCACGTCCACCGTGCCGGCCACGCCGATCAGCATCCATGCGCCCGGCACGCCGAGGGGCGTGAGCACCACGGCCAGCAGACCGATCAGCGCGAACAACGCAGCGCCCACCATCTGCACGGCCATCATGCGCCACCCTCCATCATGCGAAGCTCGTTGCGCAGGATCGCGGCCAATTCGTAGTTCTCCGACATCACGGCCTCGCGCAGGCGACGTTCGATCTCCAGGCGCTGGCTGGCCGGCAATTTCAGCGCGAGCGCATCGAGCAATGTGCGCAGCAGGCCCACTTCGGGCGCCACATCCACGCGATCGCCACGCCCCTGTCGCTGGAGCGATTCCTGCACGCTGCGCAACCCCGCCTCCAGCGCGGCGATCGCAAGGTCACGACGCCCAGCGGCCAGACCGACCGCCGCCTCGGCGCGCGCGCGCATGGCCAGTTCGTGCGGTCGCCATGGCTCGAAGCGTGCACGATCGACCGGCTCGACCGCACGCGCAGCAAGCAGGTCCAGCGCACGGAGGTTGTCCAGGGCATCACGCCGCACCCGCCCCCAATCCTCCAGCGCCGCACAGGCCAGTCCTCGCTGGCGACGCTGCGACATCTCCACCGCCAGCGCCGACACATGGGCCGTGTCGATCGGCTGCGCCACCCCCTCGCCCTCGAACCAGGCCAAGGCGGAAGGCGCGTTGCGGAAACCCTGCCCGTCAGGCCGGCCATCCGCCTCCATCTGCACAAAGCCCATCTCGATGCGGACCTGCAGCAGCAACCTTCCATCGGCGCCGGTGGCACGCCGAACATCCAGCCGGCCGGGGCGCCAGGGCCATTCCTGCAACCATGGGGTGAGGTCGGGCATGTGGGGTGCGGAAGGATCGTAGCCGCAAACGATTCAAAATCCCGGGCAAGAGGTGCTGGCATCCCCCCATGCGGCCGATCTACCATGTGGAGCCCGCGGGTTTCCCACGACCACATGCCCCGACCAAGCACACAATCCGATCTGCACCTGTACATGAAGCAGATCAACGAGGTTGCCCTGCTCACCCCCGAGCAGGAGAAGGACCTGGGTTGGCGCATCATCAACGACGACGATCAGGGTGCCAAGGAGCACATGATCAAGGCGAACCTTCGACTGGTGATCGCGATCAGCAAGAACTACGCGCATCGCGGACTTGCGCTGGCCGACCTGGTGGAGGAAGGCAACATCGGACTCATCCGCGCGGTGGAAGGTTTCGATCCCGCGCAGGGCGCCCGCTTCAGCACCTACGCAAGCTGGTGGATCAAGCAGGCGATCAAGCGCACGCTGATCAACGCGGTGCAGCCGATCCACATTCCCGCCTACATGGTGGAACTGATCGCGCGCTACAAGCAGATGCAGCGCAAGTTCGAGGAGGAGCACGGCCGCCAGCCGAGCCTGTCCGAGCTGAGCCACTCGATGGGCATCGCGCCGAAGAAGCTGGAGATCGTGAAGCGCGCCATGAAGGCGCGCAACGCGCCCACGCAGGCACCCACGAAGGACGACGGCGACACCGTGGACTTCAGCGACCTGTTCCAGGACAACCGCACGCAGGATCCCGAGTCCAAGGTGACCGACCGCGAGGATCTGGGCTACATCCTGAAGCTGCTGGACTCCATCGATCAGCGCGACGCGCGCGTGCTGCGCCTGCGTTTCGGCCTTGAAGGCCAGGAACCGCTCACCCTGAAGCAGATCGGCGAGACCGTGGGCCTGACCCGCGAGCGCGTGCGTCAGATCGCCGAGGAAGCGCTGAAGAAGCTGCAGGCGCGACTGATGGATGACAAGCCAAGCCAGTGGCTGCGCCCCGCGGGCGAGGCCGCACCCGTGGCTGCGCCAACCGCGAAGCGACGCGGGCGCCCGCCTGGAAGCGGACGCAAGCGTCCGACCACCGACTGATCGCGCACCGACGCGAAGCGCCTCAGCGGACCGTCTTGATGAATGGCATGGGGGTGATCGTGGCAGCCGTCTGCTCGCGACCAAGATCCACGCGCAGTTCGGGCTTGGCCTCGGCCACGCCACGCTCCACGATGGCCATCGCGATGGGGCGATCGAGCGTGGGGCTGAGGCAACCGCTGGTCACCTGCCCCACCACCTTGTCGCCCTGCAGCACGTTCATGCCCTGACGCGCGCTGCGACGACCATCGAGCAACAGCCCCACCAGCTTGCGCTTGGGGCCACCGGCGGCGGCGATCGCCTGCAACGCATCCTGGCCGATGAAGCGGCCTTCGCGCTCGTCACCGGTGCCCTTGTCCAGCTTCACGGCGAAATCGAGACCAGCCGTGAGCGGATCGATGTCCTCGTTGATCTCGTGGCCGTACAGCGGCATGCCCGCCTCCAGGCGCAGCGAGTCGCGCGCGCCCAGACCGCAGGGCTTCACCACGCCGTTGGCCTTGCCCATGTCCTTCAGGAACAGGCCCATGGCCATCTTGGCCATGCTGGCGCCCAGGATGATCTCAACGCCGTCCTCGCCGGTGTAGCCGGTGCGGCTGACGAGCAGCTTCACCACCAGCAGGCTCTTCTCGGTGAAGCGGTAGCGCTTCAGCGTGGGAATCTCCTTGCTGAAGTTGCCGATCAGCTCCATCGCCTTCGGGCCCTGGATGGCCACCATGGCGGTGCTCTCGGTGCGGTCCTCCATCTTGAAGGCCAGATCGCCACGCACGCTCTCGAAGTGCTTCACCAGCTTCGCGCGGTTGCTGGCGTTGCACACCATCAGGTATTCGTCCTCCTCGAGGCAGTACACCAGCACGTCGTCGTGGCAACCGCCGCGCTCGTTGCACACCAGCGAGTAGCGGATCATGCCGCGCTGCATGCCCAGGATGCCGCGCGTGCACACCTGATCCAGGAAGCGACGCGCATGGCGACCCGAGAAGTACAGGCGACCCATGTGGCTCACGTCGAAGAAGCCCGCACTCTGGCGGCACCAGCGATGCTCCTCCAGGATGCTGCCGTAGGTGAGCGGCATGTCCCAGCCGGCGAAGTCCGTCATGCGGGCGCCATGCTCGAGGTGCAGTCCGTGGAAGGCGGTGTGAAGCAGGGTTGCGGTGCTCATGGTTTCTCCGATGGGGTGTTCGAGGGATCCAGCTGCTTGCGCAGGCGTTCCACCTCGCGCTCGAGCTGCTTGAGTCGTCGTGCCATGCCGTACAGATCACGGCCGGCGAGCGCGTTGCGCTTGGCGGCATCCAGTTCGATGGCGGGAATGCCGCCCACGCGCGCGCCGTCGGGAAGGTCGGTCACGATGGCGGCCTTGCCGGATGCCTGCACGTTGTTGCCGATCTTCAGGTGACCCGTGACGCCGGCCTGACCGCCCAGCACCACATAGTCACCCATCTCCACGCTGCCGCTGACGCCGACCAGGCTGACCAGCAGGCAGTGCTTGCCGATGCGCGTGCCGTGGCCGATCGAGATGAGGTCGGCGAACTTGGTGCCCGCGCCGATGCGCGTCTCTTCCATGGCGGCGCGCTCGACCACGCAACCGGAGCCGATCTCCACGTCATCCTCGAGCACCACGATGCCGGCCTGCGGAATCTTCTCGTGGCGACCGGCGTGGGTGGCGTAGCCGAACCCGTCGCTGCCGATCACCGCGTGCGCGTGCAGCGTGACGCGCTTGCCCAGCACGCAACCGTCGTACACCGTGGCGCCGGGGAACAGCACGCAGCCTTCATCGAGCTGCGCACCCTCGCCCACATAGGCGCCGGGATACAGCACGCAACCGTCGCCGACGATGGCATTGCGCTCCACCACGGAGCCGGCGTGCAACTGCACACCCTTGCCCAGGCGCGCGGAGGCGTGCACGACGGCCTGTGGCGAGCGCTCCGGATGCGCGGCAGGCGCGTCGGCCGGTGCCGGGTGCACACGGAAGCCGTGCAGCGCCACCATGGCCTGTCGGAAGGCGAAGTAGGGATCACGCGCCTCGAGCCGGGCCACACCGTCACGCACCGCGGCACCGGGCCCCACGATGACCGCGCTCGCCTTGGTGGTGAGCAGGTGCTCGATGTACTTGGTGTTGGCGACGAAACTCACCTGACCCGCGCTTGCGCGGTCCACCGGCGCGCATGTGCGCACCTGCACCGAACCGTCGCCGTGCAGCGTGGCGCCGATGCGCTGAGCCAGTTCGTCGAGCCGCATGAAGCGCACAAGCCTAGCAGCCCCGATGCATGGCGGCACGGTTGCACCACGGCTATCCTCGCCGCGCTCGCATGTCCGGCTCCGCCCGCCCACCCCTCTGCTCGGGTCCGCGCCCGATGGGCGCAGCCCTGACGCGCCTTGCGCGACTGGTCTGCGTCCTCGTTCTGCTGGTGGCAACATGGGCACGCGCCGATGGCGTGGAGGACGAGAGCCTGGTCGACCGCCCCATCAGCAAGGTCACCCTGCTTGGCCTGAGCCGCATCGGCGAACAGGAAGTGAAGAACAACATGCGCGTGGCCGCGGGCGAGCCCTACGAACCGCGCGCGGTGCGCGAGGACGTGTCCAATCTGTACCGCCTCGGCCACTTCGCCACGGTCACCGCCGACGCCAAGCTGCTGCCCGATGGCACCGTGGAAGTGACCTACCTGCTGGTGGAACAGCTGATCGTGGAGGCCATCCAGACGGTCGGCAACAAGGCGCTGAGCGATCAGGAACTGCGCGCCGCGATTCCGCTGTACCCGGGTGGCCCGCGCGACGACTTCCTGCTGCAGCAGAGCGTGTTCAAGATCAAGGAGCTCTACAAGAGCAAGGGCCACTATCTGGTCGAGGTGACGGTGGACGAAAGCCGCCTGAAGGACGAGGGCATCCTGATCTTCCGCATCATCGAGGGCCCGCGCGTGCGCATCCGCGAGATCGAGTTCGTGGGCAACCGCGCCTTCCCGGCCAAGCAGCTGAGCGCGCAGATCAAGACCAAGCCATGGATCTTCCTGTTCCGCAAGGGCAACCTGGACGAGGAACTGCTGATCGACGACGTGGCCACGCTGGACGCCTACTACAAGGACCGCGGCTACGTGGACGTGCGCGTGGATCGGCGCGTGGAACTGAGCGCGGACCAGAAGGAGGCGAAGGTGATCTTCATGATCACCGAGGGACGCCAGTATCGGCTGCGCAGCGTGCGCATCGACGCTGCCGGCAGCGAGGGCACGCTGACCGTGTTCACCACCGAGCAGCTGCGCGGCCTGATGGCCCTGCGACCCGGCGATGCCTACACCAAGCCGCGCATCGAGCAGAGCACCAAGCTGATGCAGAGCGCGTACTTCACCATGGGCTACGTGGACGCCAAGGTGGACGCCACCTACGTGCGCGCCGGCGAGGAGCCGGACGTGGACATGCTGATCACGATCAGCGAGGGGCAGCAGTTCCAGACGGGACTGGTGCGCATCCAGGGCAACTTCATCACGCGCGACAAGGTGATCCGTCGACTGGTGCGCTTCCAGCCCGGTCGCCCGATGGATGGCAACGAGATCGAGAACACCGAGAAGCGCCTGAAGGCCAGCGGCCTGTTCAACGAGGCGCGCGTGACCGCGCAGCCGCCCGACGCAGACGATCCGAACAAGCGCGACGTGCTGGTGGAGGTGAAGGAGAAGAACACCGGCAGCCTGAACTTCGGCGTGGCGGTGGGCACGGACAACGGTTTCGGCGGCGAGATCTCGCTGAACCAGTACAACTTCGACATCGCCGATCCACCGGCGAGCTTCGGCGAATTCACCGGCGGACGCGCCTTCCGCGGCGCGGGCCAGACCTTCAACATCAGCATCCAGCCCGGTGTCGAGGTGAGCACCTACTCGATCGCGGTGGGCGATCCGCACCTGCTGGAAAGCGACTGGTCGGGCAATGCGAGCGCGTTCTACCGCAACCGCATCTATCCCTACTGGAGCGAGAACCGCGTCAACGGCCAGCTGGGCATCGGTCGTCGCATCGGCGACTTCTGGACCTTCAACACGAACATGCGTCTGGATCAGGTGACGCTGACCGACTTCCAGACCGGCACGCCCGTGGAGGTGTACAACCAGGCTGGACCGAGCACCTTCGCCGTGGCCAGCGCCAGCATCCAGCGCAACACGGTTGACAATCGCCAGCGCCCGGGCGCCGGCAGCCTGATCGACTTCAGCGCCAGCGAGTACATGGGCGACTACAGCTTCCCCACCGTGCGTGGCGCCTACACCACCTTCCTGACGCTGGACGAGGACTTCCTGGGCCGCAAGACCACGCTGCGACTGAACAGCCAGGCGGGCTACCTGTTCAGCGACAACGCGCCGGTGTTCGAGCGCTACTACATGGGTGGCCGCAGCTTCCGCGGCTTCGCGTTCCGCGGCGTCAGCCCGCAGGCGGATGCGTTGCTGAACACAAGCCCCTGGCCGGCCGCGCCGATCGTGGCGCCCTACACGCAGTACGGCGATGCCGTGAGCGTGGTGCAGCCCACCTGGGAAGGCAACCCCGTGGGCGGCCAGTTCCTGTTCTTCGCGGGCGCGCAGGTGGAGGTGCCGGTGTTCAGCGACGCGGTCACCATGGTGTTCTTCACCGACTCGGGCACGGTGGATGACAGCGTGTCGCTGAACCAGTACCGCGTGAGCATCGGCAGCGGCCTGCGCCTGTACATCCCCATGATGGGCCCCGCTCCGATCGCGCTCGACTTCGCCTATCCGATCGTGAAGCAGGAATTCGACAGCACGCAGACCTTCTCGTTCAACGCGGAACTGCCGTTCTGACGCCAACCACGGACGCGCGCCGGCTTCTACAATCCGCGGCTCAACCGGAGACCCCGACCCATGCCGACGCGAACCCGCGCCATCCTTCTTGCCACCGCCGTCAGCACCGCCTTCGCCCTGGGCACCGTCGCCCTGGGTGTGGCCCGACCGCCCGCGCCCACGCAAGGCACGCGCATGGCCAGCATCAGCCTGGCCCGCGTGTTCGACAAGCTGCAGGAGCGTCAGGAATTCGAGGTGCAGGTGGATGCCATGCGCCGCCAGTTCCAGGAAGAGGCGCAGGCCCGCAAGAAGCGCCTCGAGAGCGGCCTGAAGGAAGTGGAGGCGATGCCCGACACGCCGGATCGCCAGTCGAAGGTGGAGCCGCTGATCCTGGACCAGCTGCAGCTCGAGCAGTGGGCCAACATGAAGGGCTCCGAACTGGATTACGAGAAGAGCCTGATGTGGCGCAGCATCTACCGCAACCTGCGCAGCGAGGCCGCCAAGCTGGCCGAGGCCGAGGGCTTCGACTACATCGTGATCGACGACGGCTCGGAGGATCTGCCCACCAGCCGCGAGATGAAGATGTCGCTCGAGGGACAGGTGCTGGACCAGTTCCAGCGCCGTCGCATGCTGTACGCCAATCCCGCCTACGACCTCACAGACAAGCTGATCGTGCGCATGAACAATGCACGCGCCGCCGGCGCGCCAGCTCCCGCCACCACCGCCCCCAACGCGAAGTGAACCCCTGAACATGCGAAACCACACCATGCGACGCATCGCCCTCATCGCCGCCATCCCCTCGCTCCTGCTGCTGTGGGCCATGGTCGCCGCCCAGAAGCCCGCCGTGATCGGCTGCGTGGACCTGGAGCGCGTCTTCGCGGGCCTGGACCAGCACAAGGCCGGCGAAGCGCGACTGCAGGAACTGATGAAGGCCGAGGCCGCCAAGCGCGACGCCATCGGCGCCGAAACGCAGTCGCTGCAGGCTGAACTCGAGAACTTCAAGCCGGACACGCCGGGCTACGCCGAGACGGGCCGCAAGCTGACCGATGCCGCCGGCCGCCTGAAGGTGTTCGAGGAATTCCTGAAGCGCAAGGTCGAGTTCGAGCAGGCCATGCTGGTGCGAACCACCTACACCAACATCAAGGCATCGCTCGGCAGCATCTGCAAGGCGCAGGGCATCGACATCGTGTTCATGGACGACGCAACGCCGCCCTTCGACAAGAGCGATCCACGCCCCATCACGCAGCAGATCAGCGGCCGTCGCATGCTGTGGTTCGATTCGTCGCTGGACATCACCGACATGGTGATCAAGCAGATGAACACGGCGTTCGCCGCCGGGAAGAGCAAGTGAGCCGACCGCCGGCCACGGCCGCGGAACTGGCGACACTGGTCGGCGGAACGCTGGAAGGCTGCGCCACCGCGCCGGTGCGCGGCATGAACGGCATCGACCAGGCGGGGCCGGACGAGGCCACCTTCATCACCAGCGACCAGTACGCGTCGCGATGGGCCGCTTCGAAGGCGGGCGTGGCGGTGATCACGGACAAGCTGCCGCTGGAAGTGGGCCCCGACGCCACGCGCGCGCTGATCCGCGTGAAGAACGCGGACCTGGCGCTGGCCACCGCACTGGAAGCCTTCGCGCCCCCGCCCGAATGGCCCACCGAAGGCGTGCACGCGTCGGCGGTGATCGACCCATCCGCGAAGCTGGGCACGGGCGTGCGCATCGGGCCGATGGTGGTGGTCGGGCGCAACGCGCAGATCGGCGATGGCTGCGTGCTGCAACCGGGCGCGCAGGTGTGCGCCGACACGGTGCTTGGCGCCGGCTGCGTGATCCACTCGAACGCCGTCATCCGCGAGCGCTGCCGTCTGGGCAACAAGGTCACCGTGAACGCGTGCGCCGTGATCGGCAGCGAGGGCTTCGGCTACCGCCCTGCCGCCGATGGTCGCAGCCTGGTGCGCATTCCGCATCTTGGCAGCGTGCTGCTCGAAGATGGCGTGGAGATCGGCGCCAACGCGTGCGTGGACCGCGCCAAGTTCGGCGTGACGGTGATCGGCGCGCACAGCAAGATCGACAACCTGTGCCAGATCGCGCACAACTGCCAGATCGGACGCATGAGCGTGATCGCGGGCCTGACCGGCCTGGCTGGCAGCGTGCAGATCGGCGATGGCGTGCAGATCGGCGGCCATACCGGCATCGCCGACCACCGCCGCGTGGGCAGCGGCGCCCGTCTGGCCGCCAAGAGTGGCGTGATGGAGGACGTTCCGGCCGGCGCCACCTGGGGCGGATTCCCGGCGCAGGACATCCTGGCCGAATTGAGGGTGGTGGCCGCGATCCGTAAACTGCCCGAATGGTCACGGAAGCTCCGTCGACTGCTCTCCGAGAAGGCTCCGTGACGCCCGCCGCATCCACCGCGACCGGCCCACGACCGCCATCGGGCGAGCGTCAGCGCACTCTTGCCGGCCCCGCCATCGTGCGTGGCAAGGGGTTGTTGCACGGACAGGACGCCACGCTGGAGATCGTGCCCGCGCCGCCCGGCACGGGCATCGTGTTCGAGCGCATCGACCTCAACCCGCCGGTGATCATTCCCGGTCTGGTGTCGCACGTGATTCCGCGCGCGCGCCGCACCACGCTGCGCATGGGCGACGCCACCATCGACACCGTGGAGCACTGCCTGAGCGCGCTCGCGGGACTTCGCGTGGACAACGCGGTGCTGCGCATCGCTGGTCCGGAGTTGCCGCTTGGTGATGGCAGCGCGCTGCCGTTCCTTGAAGCCATGCTTGCCGTGGGGCTGGTGGAGCAGGATGCGCCGCGCCGCACCTTCCGCCTGCGCGATCCGATCGTGGTGGAGGATGGCGACGCCATGATCGCCGCCCTGCCGCGCACCGATCCAGGCATGGAGGTGGTGTACGACCTCGACTACGGCGCCGGCGAGCAGCGCATCGCGCGCCAGACGCAGGTGTTCGATCCGGCGCATCACGACTACGCCACGGAGATCGCGCCCGCGCGCACCTTCAGCCTGAAGGAAGAGGCCGAGCAGCTGTGGGCCGCGGGCATGTGCCGCCACCTCACGCCGCGCGACGCGCTGGTGATCGGCCCCGACGGCCCCATCGAGAACGCCTTCCGATTCAGCAACGAACCGGTGCGCCACAAGCTGCTCGACGTGCTGGGCGACCTGTATCTGGTGGGTCGCCCCGTGCAGTGCCGCATCGTGGCGTATCGCAGCGGACATGGCCTGAACCGCCAGATGGGCCAGCAGATCCTGCGCGCCATGAAGGCCGCCGATCTGGCCGAAAGCCTGATCGCCGGCCGCGCCATGGATTCCAAGGCGATCCAGCGCGTGCTGCCCCACCGCTACCCCATGCTGCTGGTGGATCGCGTGGTGGAACTCGATGGCGACCGCCGCGCGGTGGGCGTGAAGAACGTGACGGTGAACGAGCCCTTCTTCCAGGGTCACTACCCGGGCCAGCCGATCATGCCGGGCGTGCTGATCGTGGAGGCCATGGCGCAGCTCGGCGGCCTGCTGCTCAGCAGCACGCTGGAGCACACCGGACGCGTGGCGCTGCTGCTGAGCCTGGACAAGGTGAAGCTGCGCAAGGCCGTCACGCCCGGCGACCAGCTGGTTCTGGAAGTTGAAACCATCCGCGCCAACGCGCGAACCGCCAGCCTGCGCTGCCGAGCCAGCGTGGCGGGCAAGCCCGCGGCGGAGGCCGAGATCCGCTTTATGATGGTCGACTCGGAACAGACGTGACCCATTCGATGTCCAAGATCCACCCCACCGCCGTCGTCGATCCTTCCGTGCGCCTTGGCGCAAACGCGGTCATCGGTCCGTGGTGCGTGATCGGCCCGGACTGCACGATCGGCGAGGGCACCGAGCTGGTGGCGCATGTGCACATGGATCGCGACACCGTTGTGGGTCGCGAGAACATCATCCATCCGTTCACCATCGTGGGCGGCCCGCCGCAGGACAAGAAGTATCACGGCGAGCGCACCACGCTGGAGGTGGGCGACCGCAACCAGATCCGCGAATACACCAGCATTCACCGCGGCACCAGCAATGGTGGCGGCGTGACCGTGGTGGGCAGCGACAACCTGATCATGGGCTGCGTGCACATCGCGCACGACTGCCGCATCGGCTCGCACGCGATCCTGGCCAACAACGCCATGATCGCGGGGCATGTCACGGTGTGCGACGGCGCCAACATCGGCGGCGGCGCGGGCCTGCACCACTTCGTGCGCGTGGGCACGCGCGGCTTCATCGGCGCCATGGCGCGCGTGAGCAAGGATGTGCCGCCCTTCATGATCGTGGAAGGCAATCCCGCCGAGGTGCGCGGCCACAACGCCATCGCCATGCGGCGGCTTGGTCTGGGTGATGCCGAGGTGGAGGCGATGAAGGACGCGTACAAGCGCCTGTTCCGCGACCGCGGCGGCAGCATCCTGGAGAAGCTGGCGGCCCTGCGCCGCGACTACGCCGACTTCGCCAGCGTGCAGACGCTGTGCGACGCCGTGCTGGAGACCGCCGGCGGCGTGCACGGGCGCGCGCAGGAAAGCCAGCGTGCCGACGACAAGCGCGGTTCTCGCGTGGCCAACACCAACGCTCCGGCCACACCCGAAGCCTGAACGAAAGGCATGCACCCATGAGCAATCCAGCCAGCCGAGGCCGCATCGACGAGCAGATGGTGCTGGCGGAGGCCGCCATGCGTCGCGGCAAGTGGTTCGAGGCCGAGCGCTGCGCGCAGAAGGGCCTGGAGATGGCGCGGCGCGCCGAGGAATTCGCGCTGATGGGTTCGATCTGCCTGCCGCTGCTCGAGGCGCGACGCCAGCGACTGCAGCTGGCGCTGGACACGAAGAAGGTGCACATCCTGAACCACGGCGTGGTGGAGGAGATGAAGGTGCAGCCAGGCTGCTACCTGGTGGAACCGCCGCTGGTGGGCGCCGATGCGCGCCGTCTGCGACTGGCCGCGCTGCGCGACGAGGTGCCCGTGGCGGTGGTGTGCCGCGAACCGATCAACCGCATGGGTGAGTGTCCGGTGGTGGCGATCGGCGCGACAACCGTGCGCACGCGCATCACGCCCCCGAGGTCGCTGGACAAGCCAACGCTTTCGTGGTTCGCCGGCGCGCTGGAGCAGCTGGGCGACTTCGCGGTGGAGACCGTGGATTCGGGCCACGACCTGGACAAGCAGATCGACGACGTGATGGCCAAGCTTGATGCGCACCCCGACCACGAGGGTCTGCATCAGACGCTGATGGATCTGTGCCAGCAGGCCGCGAAGGGCTTCGTGCGCGCCCGGGATGTCGATCCGCTCGACGCCGAGCTCGCGGAAGAGCCCGACGACGAGAGCGAATGACCGATACGAGGGACGGGGGTCGTTATTGGAATCTGACCTTGATTCCAATAACGACCCCCGTCCCTCGTTTTTTTCAGGCCCAGATCAGTGCTTCCTGCAGACCGCCGCCGAGGTTGATCGCACCCTGCGGCGTGACGGCCACGGCGTCCTCGATGCGGATGCCGCCGATGGCGTGACAGTACAGACCAGGTTCGATGGTGATGACATCACCGGTGACCAGCGCCGGGCCGCCGCGGTCGAGCAGCGGCGGCTCGTGCACATCCAGTCCAAGACCGTGGCCCGTGCCATGCACCATACCGCACCAGGTGGCGGGCGCGTCGGCGGGCGGCATGCCCATGCCGAAGCCTGCGGCCTCGATCACCGCGCGCGTGGCGGCGTGCACGGCCTCGCCGGTGACGCCCGTGCGTACCGCCGCGATGGCCGCCGCCTTCGCCGCAACCACCGTGGCATGCATGCGCGCGACCTGCGGCGGAATGGCGCCGTGCACCACGCAGCGTGTGCTGTCGCCCCAGTAGCCGGTGGCCTTGCTGCGCGGAAACACATCCACG
>CAIPQY010000081.1 GCA_903867275.1 uncultured bacterium
GGCTGCTGCATCGGCCTGCCGCCCACGCCCTTCGACTGCATCGAGGCGGAACTGGCCACGCCCATCAAGCTTGGCGCGCAACACACCATCAGCTTCGGCGTGATCCGCGGCCGCCTGGTGGTTTCACCCTTCAAGGCGGGCGGTTTCCTGATCGGGCTCTACCGCCTTGAAAGCGCGCGCACGGATGAGATGAAGGCGCAGTGAGGGCCGGGTTCTCAGTCACAAAGACGAAAGTAGAGAAGTTAGGAAACGAGAATTACGGATTCCTCGCGACTCGGAACCCCATGTCGTCGTAGCGATCCCCGGGCCCTTGGGACGCGCGGCACGACGCGCGAGAGGAGTTGGAGTTGTAGAACCAGGAGCCGCCGCGCATCACGCGGTAGCTACCGCTGTCGGGCCCGGTCGGGTTGGTCTGCGCGCTAGACGCGTAGGTGCCGTACCAGTCCTGACACCACTCGAATACGTTGCCGCTCATGTCGTACAAGCCAAAGCCGTTGGCGACCTTGGCTGCAACGGCGTTGGTCGAGCCGCCGGATCCGGCGCCGTACCACGCGATCGTGCCGAGTTGGTTGTCATCATTGGTGCCGTTCAGGTAACCCGGCATGATGTGGAACGCCGTGGTGGTGCCCGCGCGATAGGCGTACTCCCACTCGGCTTCCGTCGGCAGACGCATGCCCGTGGTCCCGCAGAACGCCTGGACGTCATACCAGCTCACCTGCTCCACCGGACGATCTCCCCTGTCGTTGAAGCGACTGGGGTTACTGCCCATCTTGGCAGCCCACACCGCCTGCGTGACTTCGGTGCGACTCATGTAGAGGGCCTTTGTAAGAGTCACCTGATGCGTGGGGTTCTCCCCGGACACGCAGCCGTAACTGTTCGACGCGCTGCACCCCATGGTGAAGGTGCCAGGCGGAATCAGCACCATCTCGATGCCCGTGCCGGTGTCACGCACACGCCATGGCAGGTTGGTGGCGGTGATCGCAGCCCGCAGTGATGCGTTCGGCACCACAGTGGCGTTGGGGGCTTGTTCAAGCACGGTGCCCCACGGTGGCGCGTCGCTGTAGGTGAACGCGCCGGTGATCGTGGCCGTGCCGCCGCGTGGTGTGGTCACCTGCACATCCGCCGCGCCAGCCTTTCCCGGCGGCGTGACCGCGGTCAGGGTGGTGTCGTTCAACACGGTCACGCTGGTGGCGGCTCGGCCCTTCACGAGCACGCTGGTGGCATCAGTCAATGCCGTACCCGTGATGGTGATGGTGATGCCACCAACGGTGGGCGCCCATGCAGGGCTCACCGATGCGATGGCGGGCGGGTCAACGGGGCAGAGCCCAAAGTCGAGCAGCACCATCGAGACATCACCCATGTCAACAACTTGATTGCCATCCACATCACCCGGGCACGGCGGGTTGGCAATCGCCAGCGTGCACAGCACGCCCATGGCGGCAGCAAGCGCCAGGCGGCGCAGGGTTGCGGACGGTGAGCAAACGCGATTCTTCAAGGTGCATATGCGTCAGACCTCCGTAAGTTGTTCGGCATGCATGCGTATCAGGAATCTGCGGCAGATCCGATCTGAAACGCGGGATACTTCCAACTTCCCGAAAATGTCCGCCTACCCCCCAAACTCCGGCGATGTCATTCAGCGAGCGCGAAGGGGCCAAGAGCAAACGACATCGCCGGATCACGAGCGCCGTTGCAGGGTCTGCAGAATCGCACCGCCCAACAAACGATCTCCACCGCGCCCTGATCACCCTCTCGCGGCACGTCCGATACAGACCCCCGTCCCTCTTACGCGGACCTTTGCGTTGGCGGGTGCCCCTGCCACAATGCCCGCCCATGCTTCGCATCGGCCCACTCGCTCTGCAAACGCCCGTGCTGCTGGCCCCCATGGCTGGCCACTGCGACCTGGCGTTTCGCATCCTGTGTCGCGAGCTTGGCGGCGTGGGCCTTGCAAGCACCGATCTGCTGAACAGTCAGGCGCTGCTGCGCGGTTCGCGTCGCGCGCTTGAGCTTGCGGCCACCAA
>CAIPQY010000082.1 GCA_903867275.1 uncultured bacterium
AGCGTGCGCGGAATGGGCGTGGCCGTCATCACGAGCGTGTGTGGCACCAGCGGCATCTCGCCCTGGCCCTTCTGGCGCATGGCCGCGCGCTGTTTCACGCCGAAGCGGTGCTGCTCGTCGATCACCGCAACGGCCAGGCTGCGAAACGCCACGCCTCCCTCGAGCAGCGCATGCGTTCCAACAACCAGATTCACGCTGCCGCGCGCCAGCCCAGCCACGATGGCGTTGCGCTCCGCGTCGCTTGAAGAACCCGTGAGCAGTCGCAGCTGCACATCGCTGCCTTCCAGCATGCGCGACAGCACGCGGTGATGCTGCTCGGCCAGGATTTCGGTGGGCGCCACCAGCGCCGCCTGGTGCTTGTGCGCCACCGCAAGCAGCATGCAGTACGCGGCCACCGCGGTCTTGCCGCTGCCCACATCGCCCTGCAGCAACCGGTTCATCGCCGCGGGTTCTGCAAGATCATGCGCCAGCTCGCCCACCACGCGATCCTGCTCGCCGGTGAGCGTGAACGGAATGCGGCTTCGGATGTGCGCGTCGATGGATGCATCCAGCGGCAGTGCCACCGCACGCGTGCGCGCACGCAGCTGCGCCCGCCGCATCATCACGCCAAGCTGCAGCAGCAGGAACTCGTCGAAGGCCAGGCGGCGGCGCGCGCGCGCAAGCTGGTCACGATCCTGCGGCGCGTGCATGGCCTTCCATGCGGCGGCCAGCGGCATCAGGTCGCGCTCACGGCGATAGGACTCGGGCAGCGGGTCCTCCATGCCGGCGCACACGCCGTCGATGGCCTTCGCCACAACAGCCTCGATCTCCGCCGAGCCGATCTCCTCGCTCGCCGGGTAGATGGGTCGCAGATCGTCGGCGCCGGCATCGGGTGCTTCACCAGCACGCGCTTCCGGGGTCCAGCGCGGATTGCCGAGTTCCAGATAGCCCTGACGCATCTTCGCGCGCCCCTCCGCCACGCCGCGGTCGCCCGGGTGCAGCTTGTCGCGCATCCAGCCTGCGTTGAACCACACCAGTCGCGCCGTGGCCGTGCCGTCATCCAGCGTGGCTTCGATCATGGAGCGAGGCCCGGGCTTCACGCGCAGACGCGCGATCTCGCCTCGCAGCCGCACATTGGCCGACTCGTCCACCACCTCGGCGGCGGTTTCGGCGATCGTGCGTTCCGCCAACCTGCGCTCGTGACGCATGGGCAGGTGGCGCACCAGATCGCCCGCCGTTCGCACGCCAAGGTGCCCCAGTCGCTCCGCGGTGCGTGCGCCAACACCTGGCAGTTGCGCCAGCGGCGTGCGTGCATCGATGGGTGCGCTCTCGGGCACGGCGCGGATCGTACGATGCGGCCATGGCACGGAAGCCCTTCGATCCCGGCAAGGCGCGCGGCGGATTGTTCGACGCTGCGCAGCAACTGGAACCCACCGACAAGCCATCGGAACCCGCGCCGCTCAGCGTGTCGCAGGCGGCCGCCATGCTCAAGGGCACGGTGATGGGCCTCGGCAAGGTGCGCGTGGAGGGCGAGGTGAGCGCGCCGAGCAAGGGCACGCACTGCTACTTCCAGCTGAAGGACGAGGATTCGGTGGTGGGCTGCGTGATGTGGGGCAGCACGCTCGCGCGCAGTTCGGTGAAGCCCACGCAGGGCGCGCGTGTTGTGGTGGAGGGCATCTTCGACTTCTACGCACCGAGTGGCCGCCTCAGCCTGATCGCCGAGCGCATGCGCCATGTCGGCGAAGGCGATCTGGAGGCGAAGTTCCGCGCGCTGTGCGATGAACTGCGCATCCGCGGCTATTTCGACGAGGCACGCAAGCGCCGGTTGCCCATGATGCCTCGGGGCGTGGCGATCATCACCAGCCTTGGCGGTCAGGCGCTGCACGACTGCCTGCGCACCGCCGAACTGCGTTGCCCTTGGGTGCCGCTGATCGCGGTGGGCGTGCCGGTGCAGGGGCCCGGTTCGGCCGAGGTGGTGGCGCGTGCCATCGACGAGGTGAACCGCCAGCGCGAACGGCTGGGCATCGACGTGATCGTGGTCACGCGTGGCGGCGGAAGTCGCGAGGATCTGCAGGCCTTCAATGAGCGCGTGGTGGCCGATGCGGCGCATCGCAGCGAGCTGCCCGTGGTGTCGGCCATCGGCCATGAGATGGACACCAGCGTGCTCGATCTGGTGGCCGATCATCGCGCCAGCACGCCCACGCAGGCGATGATGGCGGTGCTGCCCGATCGCGCCGAACTGGCGGCCCAGCTGGAGAACGCCGCCGATCGACTGCGCATGCAGGCGGCGCAGCTGCTGCGCCAGCGTCGCCAGCGATTGCAGGCCGTGGCCACGCGCGCCTGCCTGAAGGATGCGCGCGTGATGCTTCGGCTTCCACGGGAACGGTTGACGCGCGGCGCCATGCAGCTTCGCCAGGAACTGCTCGCGCAGCATCGTCGCACCGAGTCGCGATGGGCGGCGCTGGAACGGCGCCTGATTGCCTGCGCGCCGATGTCGATGCTGGCGGTCGGTCGCACGCGCACGCACGACCTGGCGCGTCGACTGGAACGGCTTGGTGCCGGTCACATCGAGCGGCTGCGCGTTCGGCTGGAAGGCCAGCGCGCGCGTCTGGAATCCGTGGCTCCCGAGCGCACGCTCGCACGCGGCTACTCGATCACGCTCGACGCACAGGGGCAACCCGTGCGCGACGCGAGCACGGTCCCCGAGGGCGCCGTGCTCACCACCCGACTGCAGCATGGCGAACTGCGCTCGCGCACCGAGCCGAAACGGTAGATTGCTCCACATGCCGCGATCCGAAACCGGAAGTTCCAAGCAGCCCGCCGACGAAGGCGCGAACGCGCTCAGTTTCGAGGCCGCCATGCAGGAGCTCGAGTCGCTTGTGCAGCGCATGGAGCAGGGCGATGTGCCGCTCGAGGATGGCCTGAAGGCCTTCGAGCGCGGCCGTTCGCTGGTGACGCGTTGCAAGGGCATTCTGGATGGCGCGGAGAAGCGCATTCAACAGCTTGGCCTGGATCAGCTGCAGGCTGGAGAGGGCGCCTGAGCGGCGCCCAGGAGTGCCGGGCATGGATCGCCTGGTGATTCTCGTTCCAACCCTTCTGCAAGCCGCGTTCTTCTTCGCGCTGGGCGCGTGCGTTGGCAGTTTCGTGAACGTGATCGCGTGGCGCTGGCCGCGTGGCCAGGACATCGTGAATCCGCCGAGTCGCTGCGGCACCTGCGGCCGATCGTTGCAGTGGTGGGAGAACGTGCCCGTGTTTTCGTGGATCGCCCTGCGCGGTCGTTGTCGCACATGCGGCGTGCAGATCGGCGCCGTGCATGTGGTGATCGAGCTTGCGGCGGGCGCACTGTTCGCCGCCACGGTGGTGCTGCTGTTCGCGGGTCCGTTCACGATGCGCGGATCGCCGGATGCGTCGTGGTGGATTCGCCTGGGAGGCTGGGGCGCTGCGCCCGCGCTGTTCGCGGTGCTGTGGCTGTGGAGCAGCCTGCTCGCGGCGTCGCTCATCGATGCGGAGACCGGCTACATCCCGCTTGGCATCACGTCGCTCGCCATCGCGGTGGGGCTGGTGTCCATGACCGCGCAGTCGTTCGTGCCGCTCGCCGTGAGCGAGAATCTGATCGGCGGGTGGCCGTCGGGCCTTCTCTCGGCCATGTGGTGCGGCATCGGAATCGGCGGATTGGCCGGAACGGCACTGGCCGCGCTGCTGCTGTGGCGCGGCTGGTTGCCCCGCAGCTTCGCCACGATCGATCCACTCGATGACGTGCCTGCGTCGGTGGCGCGCTTCGAGATGCTGCGGGAAATCGGATTCCTGCTGTTCCCCATCGCCGGATGCGCGATCGGCGGCCTGGTGCTGCGTGATGTCGTGCTTCCAGCGCCGCTTCTGGCGCTTGGATCAAGCGCGCTCGGGCTGCTGGTGGCCGCGGGGGCGATCTGGCTCACGCGCATCCTCGGAACGCTGGGCTTCGGTCGCGAGGCGATGGGCCTTGGCGATGTGCACCTGATGGCCGCCGCCGGCGCGGTGATCGGGTGGCGCGACGGCCTGCTGGCGTATCTGGTGGCGCCGTTCCTGGCCATCCTGTGGGTGCTGTGCAGTGGCGGTGTGGCTCGCATGCGCGGCAAGGCGGCTCGCGAACTCCCGTATGGACCGCATCTTGCGTTGGCCTGCGTGATCGTGTTCCTGGGCCGCCCCTGGGTCGGTCCGATGGCACGCACGCTGTTCGGCTTCTAGCCAAAGCGCCGAGCGCGGCAGGCCCTGCAGGCATGATTCGCTTGCATTATGCTCGCCTCGGCAGGCGCATGACGCGCCGGCGCTCGCACAACACGATTTTCAAGGAACGACGCATCATGAAGACCCGCATTCTCGCCATCGCCGCCCTCGGCCTC
>CAIPQY010000083.1 GCA_903867275.1 uncultured bacterium
CGCATGCGGGTTCATCCACGCGATCCACCAGCACCGTGATGCTGGCGTACCCCACCGCATCCAGCACGCGCTTCAGGCGATCCAGCATCACGTAACGCGAATCCTCGCCGCGATCCTGCGGCAGACTGCCCTCGATCACGTCCATCGGCAGCATGTGCAGGCTGGGCCGGAAGCCGCGACCGTCGCGCTGCAGCACGCGGATCGCCTTCGACAGGCGACGCGCCACGCGCGCCACGCGACCCTTGCGCAGCACCCAGTTCCACCATGCCACCAGCCCGGCGCAGCCAAGCAGCGCGGCGGGAATCAGGTACATGAACCGGATGGCCGGCAAGACGCCAAGCAGCGCCAGCACGCCAGCCATGCCCAGCAGCAGCAGCGCCCAGGTACCGGCCACCGCCGCACCGCTGGATCCACCAGTCCGCAGCGCGCTTCGAAGCCGCCGACTGCGACGCGCGGCCGCCGACGGATGGTCGTAGGCCACCTGCAGCAGCAGCATGTCGCGGCGAACCGCCGGTGGCGCCTTGCGCAGCGCACGACGAAGGCCACTCACGCGCAGCAGCTCGGCGCCCGGCATGCCCACGATCTGGTCGACCAGCGGCGGCACCACGCGATGCAGCATGGCGTCGATGTGGTCGCTCAACCGAATGCCATCAAGCGCCGCGGCCGGATCGCGCAGTCCGTCATGTCGCGCGATGGCGGTGAGCATGGTGTCGAAGTGATCGTGATCGATCACCAGCACGCGCGCGTCGCCGCGCCGCTCGTTCCATGCATCAAGCGCCTGCTCCATCTGCAGCCGCAGCGCCGTCTTGCCCGCGCCGCGCTCGCCGAACACCACCGTGGGCGCCGGATGCCCGGCCTCGCCCAGGATCTTGGCGAAGTCGGGGTGCTTCCAGCCGCTGGTGGCGCGCGCCAGCACCGCGTCCTGCACCGCATCCTCGGCGACGAACGGATTCATCACCAGACCGTGATGCTGCAGGAATTCCTCGGCGTTCATCGGTGCATGCTCCTCAATGCGCGACGCGCTTGCCCAGCATGCCGCTGAGCGTGTCCACCATGCGCGCCGTGGTGGCCGCGTCGGCGCTCTCCAGGTTCAGGCGCAGCAGCGGTTCGGTGTTGCTCATGCGCACGTTGCACCACCAGTCGCCCGCGTCCAGGCTCAGGCCGTCCAGCTCGTGGCAGCGCGCCTTGGGGTACGCCGCGCGCAGCGCCTTCAGCGCGCCGAGCTTGTCCTCGTTCTCGAAGTTGATCTCGCCGCTCTGGGCGAAGTGCTGGAAGGGCTTCACCAGCGCGGACAGCGGCTTGCCATCCGACTCCACCAGCGCGTTCAGCACGGCGATGAACGCGCGCGCGCCGCTGTCGGTGTTGAACATGTCGGCGAAGTAGAAGTGCCCGCTCAGCTCGCCGCCGATGGGCGCCTTCGCCTCGGCCAGCTTGGCCTTCATGAACACGTGGCCCACGCGGCTTTCCACCGGCACGCCGCCGAGCGCCTTGATGGCCTCGGGCACCGCGCGGCTTGAACGCAGGTCGTACACCACGCTGGCGCCGGGGCGCTGCTTCAGCACCGAGCCCAGCATCACGGCCAGCAGCAGGTCGCATCCGACCGCGCGCCCCTGCTCGTCCACCACCATGCAGCGATCGGCGTCGCCGTCGAAGCACACGCCGAAGTCGGCCTTGCTCTTCAGCACGCCCGCCTTCACCTGCGCCAGGTTCGATTCCACGAGCGGATTGGGCTCGTGCACGAACTCGCCGGTGCTGTTGTCGAAGTTGATGCGCTCGATCTGCACGCCCTTCACGCCTTCGAACACCATGGGAATCATGGTGCCCGCCATGCCGTTGCTGGCGTCGATCACCACCTTCAGCGTGCGCGAGCCGTCGAGCAGCCGCGGATCGAGCAGTCGCAGCAGGTGCTCGCGATACGGCGCCCACAGGTCGCGCTTCTCGCGCCGACCGCCGCGGCCGTCCGTCTTCTCGCGCTCCACCATGGCGGCCATGCGCTGGATGTCGGACAGGCCCGTGTCCTGACCCACCGGCTTGGCCTGCAGCTTGCTCACCTTGAAGCCGTTGTATTCGGCGGGATTGTGGCTGGCCGTCACCTGCACGCCACCCGCGCAGCCGAGATGGTTGATGGCGAAGTACACGAAGGGCGTGTCCACCAGCCCCACATCGAGCACGTTGGCGCCGAAGTCCTGCATGCCCTGCATCAGCGCATCCGACAGCGACGGACTGCTCTTGCGCATGTCGTGGCCCACCGCGATGCAGCGCATCATGGGATCGTCGAAACCCGCCTCGGCGGCCTGCGCCAGCAGGTATTCGGCGGCGCCGTAGCCGATCTGCCAGGCCAGCCGCTCGTTCAGCGGCTTGGGGTAGGTGGCGCGGACGTCGTAGGCCTTGAAGACTTTGCTCAGCATGCTTTCTGGCTCCCGAAGGCGGTTTCTGGGGTGTGCCGCGCGATGCTACAGGTTTCGGCAAAGCCATTGCCGCCCACCCCCGGCCCCGTTACACTCCTCGATTCGCCCGGGTCGCCTGCTTGGCGGCCCGTTCGACGCTTTCCACGGCCGTGGACGGAAGGCGGCACTCGGGTTTCGCCGCGTGGCGAACCCCACTTGAACCAAGCGCCCTGGTGCGGACCGATCCACGGTCGCCATCCGCCGGTGTCGCTGCTGCTGACAGAGACGAAAGGACCCTCTGATGACATCACTCGCAAAGGAACTCGTGGAGTCGGGCATCCACTTCGGCCAGCGCCGAAGCAACTGGAACCCCCGCATGGCCCCGTACATCCACACCACCCGCAATCAGGTGCACGTGATCGACGTGCGCGAGACCATCAAGGGTCTGCTGCTCGCGAAGCGCTTCATCCAGAAGATGGTCGCCGAGGGCAAGGACGTGTGCTTTGTCGGCACCAAGCGCCAGGCGCGCGGCTGCATCGAGGCGCGTTGCGCCGAGGTGAAGATGCCCTACGTCACCGAGCGTTGGCTCGGCGGCACCCTGACCAACTTCCGCACCATCCGCGAGCGTCTGCGCCGCCTGGAGGAGCTGGAGTCGCTGCAGCAGTCCGGTGAGATCCGCAACTACTCCAAGAAGATGGAGAGTCAGCTCACCCGCGAGCAGAAGAAGATCTTCCGCAACCTCAACGGCGTGCGCTCCATGACCAAGCTGCCCGGCGCACTGGTGGCCGTGGACGTGAACCGCGAGCTGAACGCGCTGCGCGAGGCGAAGAACCTCGGCATTCCGACGATCTGCCTGATCGACACCGACGGCGATCCCGAGTTCGCCGACATCCCGATTCCCGGCAACGACGACAGCATGCGCGCGATCGACATCGTCATCCGCGAGCTGTGCGACGCCGTGACGCAGGGGCGTTCGCAGCGCGCCGAGCACGCCGCCACCAGCGGTGATCGCGACGGCGGCGAGGTGCTGGGCGATGCGAATCCCGACACGGCTCCGGCCGCCCGTCGTCGCAGCAGCCGCAGCCAGTTCCGTGCCCGTGGTCGCGCCGATGAGGCCGATGCCGGTGCGGCACCCCGCGGCGAAGCGGCTGCCCCGATCGAGAACGCCTGAATCCCCGCCGCGCGCGCG
>CAIPQY010000084.1 GCA_903867275.1 uncultured bacterium
CGGCCACCTTCACCTCGTACCAGCGTTCGGTGCGGTCGGCCGCGCGCGCACCCAGCAGCGCAGCCACCACCAGCAGGCATGCCAGCGACAGCGTTGCGCGCGGAGCGTTCATGCGTGCTCAGTGCTTCTTCAGCAGCGGGAAGAAGATCACGTCGCGGATGCTGGGCGAGTTGGTGAGCAGCATCACCAGACGATCCATGCCCAGACCCATGCCGCCGGCGGGCGGCATGCCAACCTTCAGCGACTCCAGGAAATCCTCGTCGAGCGTGCGGAAGGTGCTCTCCTCGTCGTCGATGCCCTGCAGCTGCGCGGTGAACTTCTCGCGCTGGATGTCGGGGTCGTTCAGCTCGGTGTAGGCGGGGCCCACCTCCATGCCGCCGATGAACAGGTCCCAGCGCTCGCACAGGCGCAGGTCGTCGCGGCGCGGGCGCGTGAGCGGACTCACGGCGCTGGGCCAGTCGGTGACGAAGGTGGGTCGCAGCGGATCGATCAGCGGCTCGCCCACGATCTCGAACAGCGCCTCGACCAGCAGCCAGTGATCCAGCTTGGCCGCATCGGGCACGTGGCGCGCGATCGCCTCGGCGCGCACCTTCGCCTCGTCGAACATGTCGATGCCGCAGCCCTGCCGGAACAGGTCGCCGAAGGTCACGCGCACGAACGGCTTCGCGTAGTTGATCTGCATCTCGCCGAAGGGCAGCGTGGGGCCGGGGCCCGCTTCGTCGCGGCCCTTCGCCATCTCCACGGCGGCCTCATGCACCAGCGACTCGGTCATCTCCAGCATGGTCCAGCAGTCGCCGAAGGCCTCGTAGGCCTCCATGGCGGTGAACTCGGGGTTGTGACTGCGATCCACGCCCTCGTTGCGGAAGTTGCGGTTGATCTCGAACACCTTGGGCATGCCGCCCACGAGCAGGCGCTTCAGGTACAGCTCGGGCGCCACGCGCAGGAACAGGTTCATGTCGAGCGCGTTGTGCGTGGTGACGAAGGGACGCGCCGCAGCGCCGCCGGCCAGCGGCTGCATCATGGGCGTTTCCACTTCCATGAAGCCGCGCGACTCCATGAAGCGGCGCACCAGGCTCACGATGCGGCTGCGCGCCTGGAAGGTGGCGATGGTCTTGGGCGTGGCCCACATGTCCACGTAGCGACGGCGATAGCGCGTCTCGCTGTCCTCGAGGCCGTGCCACTTGCCCGGCGGCGGCGCCAGGCTCTTGCACTGCATGGCGATGTTCGCGGCCCACACGCAGGTTTCGCCCTTGTTGGTGCGGCCCACCGGACCCTCGGCGCTGATGATGTCGCCGTAGTCGAGCGCCTTGGCCAGCTCGAAGTCGGCGGCGCTCACGCCCGCCTTGCTGATGCTCACCTGCAGATCGCCGGTGTGATCGCGCAGCCACACGAACACCAGCTTGCCCAGGTCGCGATGCTGCACGATGCGGCCCGCCACGCGGCGCACGGGGCGCGGCTCGGCGGGCTTGTGCGATGGATCGGTCTTCGCCTTGGCGGCCTCGGCGTCGGCGGCCACCTTCAGTTCCTCGCGGAACTCGGCGCGCGCGGCGGCGAGCGACACGAGACCCTCCACGCGACCGCCGAAGGGCTCCAGCTTCAGCTCGTTGCGGAAGCGTTCCAGCTTGGCGCGGCGCGCAGCTTCCAGCACCGACGGGTGCTCCTCGGGGGCGGCTGCTTCATCCTTCTTCTGCTGGTCTGCGGACATCCGCAGGATGGTAACGCTTTCGCGGATTCTTCCTGCGCTCCGTGCGGCCCGCGATAGACTTTGCGGCCCGCATGACCGCCCCCACCCACATCCGTCGCATCGGCGTGCTCACCGGCGGCGGTGATTGCCCAGGTCTGAACGCCGTCATCCGCGCCGTGGTGAAGACCGCCATCCTGCAGCATGGCATCGAGGTGGCGGGCATCGAGGACGGCTTCCAGGGACTGATCGAGGATCGCGTGCGCCCGCTGTCGTCCACCGACGTGTCGGGCATCCTGGTGCGAGGCGGCACGGTGCTGGGCAGCAACAACCGCTGCAACCCGCGCCGCCACCATGTGGGCGACGATCAGGATGGCAACCCGGTGCATCGCGACGTGACCGATCGCTGCGTGGAGGTGGCCAAGCGCCACCGCCTTGATGCGCTGATCGTGATCGGCGGCGACGGCACCATGGCCGCGGCAAGCTCGCTGGTGGAGAAGGGTCTGAACGTGATCGGCGTGCCCAAGACGATCGACAACGACATCGTGGGCACCGAGATCAGTTTCGGCTTCCTGACCGCCGTGAACACCGCCACCGAGGCGCTGGACAAGCTGCACAGCACCGCCGACAGCCATCACCGCGTGATGGTGTGCGAGTTGATGGGCCGCAACGCCGGCTGGATCACGCTGACCGCGGGCGTGGCCAGCGGCGCCGACGTGATCCTGCTGCCCGAGATTCCCTTCGACATGGAGGCGGTGGCCAAGTACATCGACGAGCGCATGCACAAGGGTCCTGGCTTCGCCATCGTGGCGGTGGCCGAAGGCGCACGCATGCGCGGCGGCGAGCAGGTGGTGGCGCGCATGGTGCACAACAGCGCCGATCCGGTGCGCCTGGGCGGCATCGGGCAGCGCGTGGCCGACAGCGTGGCGAAACTGTGCCGCGTGGAGACGCGCACCACGGTGCTTGGACACATCCAGCGCGGCGGCACGCCGATTCCCGCCGATCGCATCCTGGCCACGCACTTCGGCTACCACGCCATCCAGACGCTGATGAACGGTGGCCGCAACCGCATGGTGGTGCGACAGAACAACATCTTCGGCGATGTGGATCTGCTGTTCGCCGCGGGCAAGCAGCGCCTGGTGCCCGATGATCATCCGCTGATCAGCGCGGCGCGCGCGCTTGGCACCAGCTTTGGCGACGGCGTGCCGCACAGCCACTACCCCGATCCCAAGCCCGCGGTGGTGGTGTGAGCGCAGCGCGCGGAGGTGATGGCGCCTCCAAGGCGACGCGCACCGCCCTGCAACGCGCGGTGTTTCTGGATCGCGACGGCACGATCATCCTGAATGATGGCGATCTGGGCGACCCGTCGCGCGTGGAACTGCTGCCCGGCGTGGCGGAGGGCGTGCGACAGCTGTGCGCCAACCGGTACGCGATCGTGGTGGTGACCAATCAGGGCGGCGTGGCGCGCGGCAAGTACGACGAGGCGGCCGTGCACGCCACGCATGCGCAACTGGAGCGCGTGCTGTGCGAGGCCACCGGACTGCCGCAGGTGGTGCACGCGTTCTACTTCTGTCCGTTCCATCCCGAGGGCTCGGTGGAGGCGTATCGACGCGAGCATCCGTGGCGCAAGCCCGCGCCCGGCATGCTGCTGGCCGCGGCGCAGGAACACGCGCTGGACCTGCCGACAAGCTGGATGGTGGGTGACCAGGAACGCGACGTGCAGGCGGGCGCGGCCGCGGGTTGCCGCTCGATCCTGATCGGTGCGGCCAACGGCACCAGCGACGCCGACTATTTCGCGCGCAACGTGAACGAGGCCGCGACACGCATCCTGCACGTGGATGCCCCGCACGTGGCCGCAGGCGTGGTCACCCTGCACGCCGCGCACCCCAATCTGCTTGAAGATGCCGCGCTTCGGCTGGCCATCACCGCCGCCGCCGAGTCGCTGGCCGAGCGCACGGGCGTGCGGCTCTTCTCGCTGGAATGGACCGGCAGCCAGCTCACGGCCACGCTGGCCGGCGGCGAGATCGTGGCACTTGGCTTCGCGGCCGAGCTGCGGCGCGCCACGCAGCGCTGGTGGCAAGGTCACGGCGGATCGGGTCCACTGTGGGCTGGCGCATGAGATCCGCACTGCACGAAACCGAACGACTGCTGGTGGTGCTGCCCTCGTGGGTGGGCGATGCGGTGATGTGCACGCCGACGATGCGCGCGCTGCGTGCGGCGGCACCCAACGCGCGCATCGAATGCGTGGGCCGACCGGGTCTGGAGGCGGTGCTCGCCGGCATGCCCGGCATCGACGCGTTCCACACCCACACCATGAAGGGATGGCTTGGGCCGTTCACCGGCACAGGTCGCTTTCGCGCGATGCGCTTCGACACCGTGCTGCTGCTGCCCAACAGTCCACGCAGCGGGCTATTCGCGCTTGCCACCGGTGCACGCACGCGCATCGGCTGGGCGCGTGACGGGCGCGGATGGATGCTGACACACGGACTCGACGCACCGAAGGACCGCGCCCCGCACAGCGCCGTGGATTGGTACGCCGATCTTGCGGCATGGGCCACGCAGCGCCCCGTGACCGACCGCACCGTGGAACTCGCCTGCACGCCCGAGCAACGCGCCGCCGGCGAGCGCCTGCTCGAAGCGCTGCCGCGCCCGATCACGATCCTGAATCCCGGCGCCAACCGCGAGGACAAGCGCTGGCCGGCGGATCGATTCGGTGAACTCGCGCGCCAACTGATCGCGGCCACGCATGGCAGCGTGTGCGTGACCGGCGGCCCCGCCGAAGCCGCCGTGGTGCAGCGCGTGGTCGAGGCCAGCGGCGGCACCGCCATCAACTTGATCGATCGCGGCGTTGCACTTGGTTCGCTGAAGGCCGCGATCGGCGCCGCCGATCTTCTTGTCACCAACGACACGGGCCCGCGCCACCTGGCTGCGGGCATGGGCACGCGCTGCGTGAGCCTGTTCGGCCCAACCGATCCACGGTGGGCCGCGCTGCACGAACGCCCCGGCGCCGCGCGCGAGATCCAGCTGCTGGCCGAACCGTTCCTGCCCGCCGAGATCGTGGCCGACCGCGTGGCGAAGTTCTGCGGCATGCATCGCATCAGCGTGGGCGACGTGAAGCACGCGTGCCTGCAACTGCTGCGCACCAACCGCTAGCATTCCGCGCATGCAGACCGTCTCCGCGCTTGGATGGCCGCTGTGGGTGGCCGTCGGGTTCCTTTCCGGCAGCATTCCCTTCGGCGTGATTCTGGCCAAGGCGCACGGCGTGAACCTTCGCACCGTGGGCAGCGGCAATGTGGGCGCCACCAACGTCGGGCGTGCGCTCGGCCGCAAGTGGGGCTTCCTGTGCTTCTTCCTGGATGCGGCCAAGGGCGCCGCGCCGGTGCTGACGGCGGGCGCGCTCACCGGCGCACTGGGCGCGAGCGTGGTGAGGACCGAACCCGCGGTGATGATCGGATGGATCGCCACCGCCTACGCCGCGCTGCTTGGGCATGTGTTCAGTCCGTGGATCGGCTTCAAGGGCGGCAAGGGCGTGGCCACCGGCTTCGGCGCGATGGTGGCCATGTGGCCCGTGCTCACCTGGCCGCTGCTGATGGCGCTGGCCAGCTGGCTGGTGTGCATGAAGTTCACGCGCATCGTGAGCCTGTCGAGCATGGTGGCGGGCATCAGCATTCCGGTGTGGTGCGCCATCACGCTGCCGTGGCCCACGGCAGGCGACCCGGGCACGCCATGGTGGCCCATCGCGGGCACGGCGGTTCTGGCGCTGCTGGTGATGGTGACGCACCGCGGCAACATCAAGCGACTGATCGCCGGCACCGAGCCGCGTGTTGGCGAGAAAAAGGCGCACACGCCCCCCGCTACCATCGCGTCGTGAGCGACGCACCCGCTGCAACGGACCTCTGGCAGAGCGCACTCGCCTCGCGATTCGCAAGCGAATCGATGCGGCGCACCTGGAGCGACGCGCGTCGCTTCGGACTGTGGCGGCGCATCTGGCTGGCCGTGGCCGAGACGCAGCAGGAACTGGGCCTGCCCGTGACCGCCGAGGCGCTGACCCAGATGCGCGCCAACCTGGATCACATCGACTTCGACAGCGCCGCGCGACACGAGGCCAAGCTGCGCCACGACGTGATGGCGCACGTGCACACCTTCGGCGAGGCCGCCCCCGCCGCCAAGGGCGTGATCCATCTGG
The DNA here is from genome assembly GCA_903867275.1 of uncultured bacterium. Taxonomy (GTDB): domain Bacteria; phylum Planctomycetota; class Phycisphaerae; order Phycisphaerales; family SM1A02; genus SYAC01. The sequence continues at coordinate 5,868 of CAIPQY010000084.1, forward strand.
GCATGACCAGCCAGGATGTGGTGTGCAACGCCGACAGCATGCTGCTGCGCGACGCGCTGCGACTGGTCACCGCGGGTCTGGCGCGCCTGGTCGATCGCTGCGCCACGTTCGCGGCAACGCACCGCGCGCTGCCGTGCCTGGGCTTCACGCACTATCAGCCCGCGCAGCCCGTCACCGTGGGCAAGCGCGCCACGCTGTGGGGGCAGGATTTCGCCTTCGCTCTTGAAGAGGTGGAAGGCGTGCTGGCGAAGGTTCGACTGAAGGGCCTGCGCGGCGCCACGGGCACGCAATTCAGCTTCATGGCGCTGCTCGGCGATGGCGCCAAGGTGGATGCACTGGAGCGCGGCGTGTGCAAGCGACTGGGCTGGCCCGAAGGCGGCACATGGAATGTGTGCGGTCAGACCTATCCGCGCGGCTTCGACGCCTCGGTGCTGAACGCGCTGGCGCTGGCCGCCGCCGCGATCCACAAGTGCGCCAACGACCTGCGCCTGCTGGCCAACCTGCGCGAGGTGGAGGAACCCTTCGAGAAGGATCAGGTTGGAAGCAGCGCCATGCCGTACAAGCGCAACCCCATGCGCTGCGAGCGCGCCACCGGTCTGGCTCGCTTCGTGATGGGACTGGCGCCCGTGGCGCTGAACACCGCCGCCGAACAGTGGCTTGAGCGCACGCTTGATGACAGCAGCGCGCGCCGACTGTGCCTGCCCGAAGCGTTCCTCGCGCTCGACGCGGCGATCGAGGTGATGACCAACGTGCTTGGCGGGCTGATCGTGAACGAGCCCACCATCACCGCGCGCCTGAAGCAGGAACTGCCCTTCGTGGCGACCGAAGACCTGCTGATGGCCGCCGCGAAGGCCGGCGCCGATCGGCAGCACGCGCACGAGGCCATCCGCACGCACGCGCTGGCCGCGGCCGATCGCGTGAAGCGCGGCGAGTCGAACGATCTGGCCGATCGCCTGTCACGCGACCCGCTGTTCAAGGGGGTGAACCTGCAGACCGCTCTCGATCCCGTGCGCCTGTGCGGCCGCAGTGCCGAGCAGACCGATCGCTGGATCGCCGAAGTGGCCGAGCCGATCCGCCATCGCCACGCCGCCACCCTGCGGCACCAGCCCACCCTGCGAGTCTGAACCATGCCGATCCCCCGCCTTCGCGTCGATGACACGGTGCTGCTTGTGGTGGACATCCAGTCGCGCTTCGCGAGCAGCATTCACGGCTGGGACGCACTGGTGAACAACGCCACCATCCTGTGCCGTGCGGCCGCCACGCTTGGCATCCCCGCGATCGTGACCGAGCAGAATCCACGCGCGCTCGGCAACACCGTGCCCGAGATCACGGCCGCGCTGCCCGCCGGCACGCCCACCTTCACCAAGACGCGCTTCAGCTCGCTCACCCCGGAGGTGACCACGGCCCTGAACGCCATGCACCG
>CAIPQY010000085.1 GCA_903867275.1 uncultured bacterium
CAGGCTCTTGAACGGCGGCGCGCCGGTGGCGCCCAGCGCCGGCAGCAGGCTCAACTGGAACCAGCCGCGATGCTGGTCGCTGCCTTCCAGATACAGCTCTGCGGGAATGCCCTGGCCGCGCGCGCGCAGCACGCTGTTCCAGCTGCTGCCGGCCTCGAACCACACGTCGAAGATGTCGAACAGCTTCTCGAGCGAGGCCACCTGCAGCCCCTTGGGCGCCTGCGGATCCTTGGCCGGGTCGTAGCCCGCAAGCAGCGTGGCGGGTGATTCGGTGAACCACGCGTCGCTGCCCTTCTGACGGATCACTTCGGCCACGGCGCGCACGCTGGCCGGCGTCATGAACGCGCTGCCATCGGCCAGCTTGAAGGCGGGAATCGGCAGGCCCCACGCGCGCTGACGGCTCAGGCACCAGTCGGGGCGGCTCTCGATCATGCCGCGCATGCGGTTGCGGCCCCACTCGGGCACGAAGCGCACCTTGTGCTCCACCGCGTCCTTGGCCAGTCCGCGCAGCGTCTGGCCATTCGTCATGGTGCGATCCACGCCGATGAACCACTGCTCGGTGGCGCGGAAGATGACCGGCGTCTTGCTGCGCCAGTCATGCGGATAGCTGTGGTTGAACTGCATGTGATGCACCAGATGGCCGCTCTCGGTCAGATGGCGGATCACCATGGGGTTCGCGTCCCAGATGTTCACGCCGCGCAGCCACTCGGGCACGGTGTCGTCGTAGGTGCCGTCATCGCGCACGGGGCAGTAGGCGGCCAGTCCCTCGCGACGACCCACGCGCCAGTCCTCGTCACCGTGTCCGGGCGCGGTGTGCACCAGGCCGGTGCCGTCTTCCAGCGTCACATGCTCGCCACCGATCACGCGACCTTCGCGCTCGCAGAATGGATGGCGATAGGTCAGGCCGACCAGCTTGGCGCCGTCGGTTTCGGCCAGCACTTCCACCTTCTCGGCGCCCACGGCGGCCTTCACCTTGGCAAGCAGATCGCTGGCAACGATGGTCTCGCTGCCGTCCATGCGCACCAGCGAATAGCGGTACGAGGGGCCAACCGCGATGGCCAGGTTCGCGGGCAGCGTCCATGGCGTGGTGGTCCAGATCATCAGGCTCGGGCGCGCGTCCAGCTCTTCAAGGCCGAAGGCCTTGGCCGCCGCGGCGGCGTCGCAGGTCTCGAAGTCCACCCAGATGCTGGGGTCTTCGCGGTCCTCGTACTCCAGTTCCGCCTCGGCCAGCGCCGTGCGGTTGGCCACGCTCCAGTGCACAGGCTTCAGTTCGCGGAACACAAGGCCCGCGTCGATCAGGTCGGCGAACAGGTTCAGCGTGCCTGCCTCGTAGGCCGGATCCATGGTCATGTACGGGTGCGCGTAGTCGGCATGCGTGAGCAACCGCTGCATGCCCTTCGCCTGCACGCCGATGAACTTGGTGGCATCGGCCGCGCACGCCTTGCGGATGGCCATGCGGCGCACCTCGGCGGGCAGCGCGTCCAGTTCCTTCATCTTGCCCTTCTTCACCAGCTCGCCCACCACGCGGTGCTCGATGGGCAGGCCGTGGCAGTCCCAGCCCGGCGTGTAGGGCACGCGCATGCCTTCCATCAGGCGGCTGCGCACCACGATGTCCTTCAGCACCTTGTTCACCATGTGGCCCACGTGGATGGGACCGTTGGCGTACGGCGGGCCGTCATGGAAGCGGAAGTGCGGCGCGCCGGCGCGCTCGCGCTCCAGGCGGTCGTACAGGCCCATGGCATCCCAGCGCGCGAGCGAGGCGGGCTCGCTCTGCGACAGGTTGGCCTTCATGGCAAAGTCGGTCTGCGGCAGGTTCAGCGTGTTCTTGAAGTCGGCCATGGGAGGGCCGCGATTCTAGTGGCCGCGGGCTTTTGCGCTCAGTCCCGCGGCTCCTCGCCGGGCTTCACGGCCTCGTCGAGGTAGCGCTGGAAATCGCCCATCTTGTAGCTGACGAAGCAGAACACGTGATGCAGCGTGAACCACTCCAGGTCGTGCGGATCCTTCGAAAGGTCCTGTCGCAGGCGGTTCAGTTCGGCAAGCACCTTCTCGGCCTTCATGGGTGGGTCTCCGTGTTCGTGTGATCGTGGCCCGCGTGGTCGTCGTGCGCGGCGGCGGGTGCGTGGTCATGTCCGTGGGTGCGGCTCTCGAGTCGCCCCACCCCCCACGCCACACCGACGCCCAGCGCCAGCATCAGCGACAGCGCGAATCGGTCATGGCGGTGGAACTGCAGTTCGGGCAGCAGGTCGCTGCCGGCGATGCACAGGAAGGTGCCCGCGCTGAATGCCAGCGCCAGCGACACCGTGGTGGCATCGGCGCTGCCCACACCAAGCATGAACAACCCTGCACCAACCGGCACCACCAGCGCGAAGAGCAGGTTCAGCAGGTGCACGCGACCACCGGCCTTCGCGCCGGCGCTGAACAGCGTGGTGAGCGTCATGGCATCGAAGGGCTTGTGCAGCAGGATCACCAGAAAGGTGCCGAATCCCGCGGCGGCCAGGCCCGGATGCAGCACGTTCGCCGCCATCACGCTGCTCGCAAGCGCCACGCCTTCCAGCAGGCTGTGCAGCGTCAGGCCCAGCGCGGCACCAATCCACGTGATGTTGCCCACCGGCTTGTGCGCATGATCGTGTTCGTGCGAGTGATCATGGCCGTGCTCGCAGGTCGACTCGGGCGCCTCATGATGGTGGAAACTCGCGAAGCGCTCCACGAAGAACATCACCAGGAACCCCGCGGTGGCGGCCAACATGATCGGGTCGAGCGAATCGTGGTCGATGCCGCCCGCCTCGCTGCGCGTCATCACCGCATGCGGCAGCATGTGGAACATGGCCACGCCCAGCATCACGCCGCTCACGAACGACAGGGCCAGTTGCAGGCGACGGTGGGTCCACCGCATCAGCGTGGGCAGCAAGCCCCCCGCCACGCTTGCGGCCGCCACGATGCCGCTCCAGATCCAGACCCACTCGGCGTTCATCATTTCGAGGGTAGTGGCGTGGGCGGGTTGCCGCCATCAGTGCACAGCCGCCCGCAATCCGCCTGCGCGCCGGGGTTTCGATGGGTTTGCAGGTGGTGGCATGCACCCCGGTGTCGGGCTACACTGTTCGCCTCCCATGGGGTGGTAGCTCAATTGGGAGAGCGCTTGAATCGCATTCAAGAGGTTGTGAGTTCGATCCTCATCCACTCCACTTTGAGCGCGAAGGCCCGCCGCAAGGCGGGCCTTCGCTTTTTTGCGATGGATCAGGTTGTCGCTCAGCCGCGAGGCGGGCCTTCGCTTTTTTGCGATGGATCGGATTGCCGCTCAGCCGCCCGCCCCTCACCTTTCGTACACACGCACGCCCCCACCTCGGTTTCACGCGCGATTTCCGTAAACTCGCGCCGTGAGCGGGAGCACACGAGACACGCCGGCCATGCGCCAGTACGACCGCTTCAAGCGGGCGCACCCGGGCTGCCTGCTGTTCTTCCGCATGGGCGACTTCTACGAGCTGTTCGATGAAGACGCCGTCACCGCGCACAAGGCGCTTGGGATCACGCTGACCGAGCGCACCAAGGGCGTGCCCATGGCGGGCGTGCCATTTCATGCCGCCGAGGGCTACCTGCGTCGCCTGGTCGAGCAGGGCTTCCGCGTGGCCGTGTGCGAACAGGTGCAGGATCCGAAGGAAGCGAAGGGCGTGGTTGAACGCGCCGTGCTTCGCGTGGTCACGCCCGGCACGCTGGTGGATGATTCGCTTCTTGATGCGGGCGAATCGAACCGCGTGGCAGCGATGGTGCCCGCCACGAATGATCGCGCAGGTGCGCTGGCGTGGGCCGAACTCAGCACCGGCGCCTTCGCGTGCGTGGAACTGACCAACAGCGAAC
>CAIPQY010000086.1 GCA_903867275.1 uncultured bacterium
AAGCACTGCAGCATCGAGATCGGACGCGTGAGCGGCCCCGGTGGACAGAACCGCAATCGTCGCGACACGGCGGTGTGGATCCAGCACACGCCCACGGGCTTCGATGCCTCGGGCACCGAGCGTCGCAGCCAGGCACAGAACCGCAGCCAGGCGCTGCGACGCCTGCGACGCAAGCTTGCCGTGCGACTGCGCGTGCTGGTGAACCGCGACCGACCGGTCATTTCCGAACTGTGGCGCTCGCGCCGACAGGGCGACAAGTTGAGCGTGAACCCCGAGCACGACGACTATCCCGCCCTGCTCGCAGAGGCGCTGGACCTGATCGTGTCGCGCCGCTTCGACATCGCCGGTGCCGCGGGCATTCTGGGCGTGACCATGAGCCAGCTCAGTCGCCTGATCCGTCACGACAAGGCGGCATTCGCCGCGGTGAACGAGGGTCGCGTGCAGGTGGGTCTGGCGCCGCTGCGTTCATGATTCCAGCGTTGCGCGGCTTCCGTCCATTCGGCCCGGCTACCCTGTTCCCATGCATGACACGAAGCGCATCCGCAGCCTGATCACCGAGGAAGTGGATTCGCTCATCGCCTTCCGCCGCGAACTGCATCAACATCCGGAGATCGGCTACCAGGAACACGAGACCGCCAGGCGCATCCAGCGCGAACTGGCCGCCATCGGCGTGCAGCATGTCGGCGGTCTGGCCGGCGGCACCGGCACCATCGCGCACATCCCCGGCGGCAAGCCCGGTGCCAAGGCGATCGGCCTTCGCGCCGACATCGACGCGCTGCCCATGCACGAACATGGCGAACGCGCATGGAAGAGCCGCGTGCAGGGCTGCGCCCACGCGTGCGGCCACGACGGGCATACCACCATCGTGCTGGGAGCGGCGCGCGTGCTGCAAACGCTCTCGAAGGAACATGCGCTTCCCAATCCCGTCACGCTGCTGTTCCAGCCCGCCGAAGAAGGCGGCAACGGCGCCGACCGCATGGTGAAGGAAGGCTGCCTTGATGGACGCGTGCTCGGCCCCGCGATCGAGCAGATGTATGGACTGCATGGCTGGCCAACCTTCCCGCTGGGCGTGGTGGCCTCACGAACGGGTCCCATGCTCGCCGCAGCCGACGCCTTCGAGATCACCGTGCACGGCGCAGGTGGTCACGCGGCGTGGCCGCACCTTGCGAAGGATCCCATCCTGACTGGCTGCGCCATCGTGGAGGCACTGCAATCGATCGTGTCGCGCGATGTGGCACCGCTCGATGCCGCCGTGGTCACGGTGGCGGCCATGCATGCAGGCGAGGCGTTCAACGTGATTCCGGACATGGCCCTGCTGCGCGGCACCACGCGAAGCTTCCGCCAACCCGTGCAGGACATGCTGCATCGGCGCATCCGTGAGTGCGCCGAACACACCGCGCGCGCCCGTGGCCTGCGCGCCGATGTGCGGTTCTTCGCCAACACGCCCGTCACGGTCAACGAGCCGCAGGCCGTGCAGCGCTTCGAACGCGTGGCCACCGCCGCGCTCGGTGCCGACCGCGTGCGCGACTTCGGCGACCCGGTGATGGGCGCCGAGGATTTCTCCTTCTACGGTGCCGCTGCCCGCTCCTGCTTCTTCGTGCTTGGGCTCGATGAACCGAGCCGACGCTGCCCCCCGCTGCACGACCCCAGTTTCGACTTCCACGACAGCGCCATCGCGACCGGCGTGGAGGCGATGGTGCATCTGGCGCTGGCCCAGGCCTGACGCGGCGTCATGATGGCCGGCTGAGTGATCTGGACGGCATGCGCAGCGTGGATGCATGCGACATGTCGACCTGCCGCCCTATTGAACCTTGCGCCGCGCTTGGAGCCGCTGCTCGGCCATCGTGGCGGCCTGCATGAAGCCCTCTGCGGCGCCATGACGACCGAGTTGGCGAAGGTGCACCGCAGCCAGTCGACGGTAGGCCGCCGGGAAGTCGGGCCGCTGTCGGACCGCCTCCAACAGCGCCTGAACCGCTTCATCGGGCCGACCGGCCGCCGCGAGCGCCGTGCCGCGCAGGAAGTGCATCTCTGGATCCATGAATCGGATCACGATCGCCCGCTGCGCCGCCTCGGCGGCTTCGTCAAACCGCGACGCCTGATGATGGCATCGTGAAAGCATGGCATGCGCCACATGCAGGCCGTGATCCAGTTCGATGGCACGGCGGCATGCCGCGGTCGCCTCGGGCTCCCGGTTCAGATGCAGCAGAACCTCCGCCAAGTCGACCAGCAGTTCCGGCTGCTCGCCATGACGCCCGAATGCCTCGCGCAGGCGCTGGTGCGCACCCTCCGGCCGACCCTCGTGCAGGCGCAGCGCCGCCTCCAGCGAGTCGAGACGGGCGGATGCCGTCGGCTCGAGCGCATGCCACCGATCGATCTGGCGCCGGGCTTCGGGAATTCGGCGTTCGGCAACGAGACATCGCACGCGAAGATCCAGTGCGTCGATCCCGGGCTCGCCATCCGCCACCTCCAGAGCCTCATGCGCTTGACGCCAGCAGCCCTGCAGCATCAAGGAGCGGGCCAGATTGCAGGCGCGTTCGTGCAACACCACGCGCGCCTCGGCTGACGCGCCGGGCGGCGAAGCGCACGCGACCACCGTGTCCGCCGGAGCGTCCGTGGCTGATCCGACCGTCGAGAGAGCGGGCACGTCGGGCGAATCCGACTCGAATGCGCCCGCGATCGGTGCGGCATCCATGCCGCTGGTCTCCAGACCCATGGCACGCATCAGCGTCGCGCAGGCGGCCGGAACCATGCCGCCGTGCAGCATCGCGTCGCGACGGATGCCCGGACCGGCCACCACGATCAGTCCCGGCCGCATCGCGCGCGGCACCTCTGCGCCCGGCGGCGATCGCAGCGCTTCAGGGTCCAGACCGGACTCGCTGGCGAGCATCACGATGCGGTCACTGCCGGAGGCATCGATCAGCGTTCGGAGAATCTCATCGTGCACTCTCCATGCCTCGAGGAACACGTTCGCGAACAGTCGCGCGCGCTCTGGCAGCACCCAATCCGGCGCCGGGGGGTCGAATCGAGCGAACTCGCGCGCGAGCACGCCGAGCCCGCGGAAGCGCACCGCCACCAATGCGCATTCGCGCAGAGCCCGTCGCGCCTGCTCCGCCGAATGGATCGAGTCCGCGATCGCTGACCGCAACCGTTCCATCAACGCTGCGTGGCACGCATCCGCCTGCGACGGATCCGACACCATCCTTCGAATCACCGTCTCGATGCCCAATGTCGACGCAGGATGCGGCGGATCATCCAGCGCCTCCCGATTCCAGCCGATCACTTCCACCGATCGACCGGTCGACTGAACCGCATCCCAGATCGCCGGAACGCGCCGAGCGTCGAGCGACGCCTCGCGCACGTCGCCACGCGCATCGATCTCCTGCGCGTGCAGGATGCCATGCCGATGGGCCCAGCAACCCGTGATCAGGCATGCCCATGAGGCGATGGGCGCGGGTGGCGGTGCCGGCACCAGAGGGCCGCTCGCTCCGGAGTCGATCAGACGCGACAGCGTTGGCAGAAGGCCCGCATCGACCATGGGCCACAACCTGGCGCGATCGGCGTGCGGCCATGCGACAAGCAGGGCGGGCCGCAACGAAGCTCCCTCGACCGTCAATCCACCACTCCTGCATCCGCCTCGATGCGTTGCGCCTCCTCGGACAATCCGATCGCCCGCAGCGCGGCCGCCAGCGACAGGCGTCCGTCGCGCCAGCCCGGCGCCTGCGTCACACACACGCGCAGCGCCTCTACGGCGCCCATCGCGTCACCCAGTTCCAGCAACGCGGCACCCACCGCGTGGTGCGCACGCGTGGCACCATACGCAAGCGCCGTGGCCGCCAGACCGTGCTCCAATGCCGCGCGGGGATCGCCGAGACGCAGTCGCACGACAGCCAGACCGGACAGGGCAGATGCGCTCTCGGGCTCCAGCGCCAGCGCCTCCAGAAAGTCGCGCTCCGCCTCCTTCAGCAGGCCACGCTCCAGCCGCAACTCACCCAGCCGCGCGTGCAGGCCAACGCCGCGCACGCCCGCCTTCTGCAGATCCGAGAGGCGCGCGATCGCCAGATCCGGCCGCCCCTCCGCAGCGTCGATCGAGGCGCGCAGCAGTCCCACTTGCGGCACCCGCAGACCGGACCCGATCATGCGATCGATCGCCACGCGCAGGTCGTCGAGCCGCCCCAGCGCAAGCAGGCAACTTGCCTCCAAGAGGCGCCCTGCCGGCGTCTCCTGCATCGAGGTCTCCACGCGCGCGAATGCCTCGAGCGCCTTGGAGGGCTCGCCCGCGTACGCATGCGCATGCGCCAGCTGGAACTGATTTGAGGACTCCGTCTCGCGGCGCGCCTTCGCATCATCCTCGCCGATGGGTTCGATGTATCCAAGCGCCACCAGCTGCTCCAGCGCGGCACGACTCTCCGCCGGGTCGATCCGCATTTCAGGCGGGTGCATGCCGCACGAACCCGGAAGGGCCTCCCACGATGGGATGCGCTCCGAAATCGTCACGCCATCCAGCGCCTCGGCCAGCACACGCCCCGGCATGTCGCGCGCGGCCGGAAGCCCCAGCAGCGTGAGCACCGTTGGCGTGACGTCCAGAATGCTGCCGCCGAACAGCCGCCCCTCCTTCCGCACGCCAGGCCCCGCCGCGGCGAACACGCCGTATGGCCGGTGCCAGTCGACGGGACCCGCTCGCCCCTCGCGCGGGTCCGGGCGCCGGTGGTCATTCCAGTAGCCGTGATCGCTCATCACGATCACCGCCGTGTCATCGCCCACCACCTGCAGCATCGCGTCCAGCATCATGTCGTGAAAGCGGTAGATGCCCGCCATGCAGTGGCGGTAGGCCTCGAAGTCATCCTGCGAAACCTGCTCCATTCGCGGCGGATGGAACTCCATGAACTCGTGCCCGAAGCGGTCGATGCCCTCGTGATAGACGGCCAGGAACTGCCAGTCGTCGCGCATGGCCAACTGCATCGACAGCGCGTGGGTGGTGGCGGTGTGCGCCAACAGGTGCTGCAGCTTGCCGACCCGATGCCCCTCGCGCTCCACCACGCGGGCCGCGTCGGGAATGAACGGCAGGATCGCGTCCGCGTCGATTTCGCCGGGGTGCACGCGGCATGCAGCAAGTTCCTCGGCCATTTCCGGGGGATGCACGCTGCCAACGGGAAGCGGCGCCAGCGGTCCATCACTCGCGCGCTCGAACCCGATCTGGTTGGACACCATCACGCCATTGATCGGCTCGGCCGGGTGCGAGGCGTACCACCCAACGACATGCGAACGAAGACCGCTCTGCGTGAGGATGTTCCACAGCGCCTTGCAGCGGCGGCTGGTGCTCGCCACCGCGCGCACGCCAGACCCATCAGGCACTGGCTCGGTGAATCCGAGCACGCCGTGGCAATCCGGGCGGCGTCCCGTGGCGATCGAGTTCCACAGGATCGGCGAGAGAATCGGCTGCGTCGTGGACAGGTTGCCCCACGTGCCGCGCTCGCGCAGCGCCGCCAGCGTTGGCATGGCTCCCGCACGCACAAGCGGGTCGATCATCTGCCAGTCGGCAGCGTCCCACCCGAGCAGCACCACGCGGCGCGGCGCGTGCGCGGAATCGATACGTGCGGTGTCCATCGCGTCAGCCTACCTCCACAAAAAGGCAGCCGCCGCGCGCCCACCGACCCGATTGGATCGATCGACGCGCGGCGGCGCGCGATGCTTGCTTGACTCAGGCCTTCAACTTGCGGCGTCCGCGCAGCGAGCCAAGACCCAGCGGACCAGCTGCCAACAGCGCGAGTGTGCCCGGCGCAGGCACGGCACCCGCGGTGATGCCCGCGTTG
>CAIPQY010000087.1 GCA_903867275.1 uncultured bacterium
AGGTCCACTTCTTGTCGACGTTCTTGAACAGATGCACCGCACCGGTCGATCGCGCCTGGCCCACCGTGGTGTCACTGGCACCGACCGCCATCCAGTCACCGTCGATCGCCACGCTGCAGCCGAATTTCTCGTTCAGCAAGGCTGGCGTCGCCGTGATCTTGCCCATCGAGTTCCAGCCAGCCGAAGCCTGCTCGATGCACGCCATGCAGAGCAGTGCCGCGAGCAGCAGGGGATGGAGGCGGGGGCGTCGAGGCATGTGAAGCATCATTCGGTTGGGGCGCGTGGTTTGTCGTGCCGGAACGCGGGCATTTTCAAGCACTTGGCAGATCGGGCGTTTCAACCTCCCGACGGGGGCCATCTTGCAGTAAATTCGATGAATCCGAGCAGCGGTTATAGGACACGAAGGTTTTCGTGCATCCAACCAACTCCTTTCCAATAACACCCACCCATGCCCGTTGCCAAACCCATGTCGCGAAATCCGCTCATCGCTCTCGTTCCCGCCTTCCTCTGTGGCATGGTGTTCGCGCAGAACGCACCGCCGGCATCCGGCGGCCAGGCTCCGCAGGGTGGTGCTGCCGATCAAGGCGGCGGTCGAGGCAATCGCGGTCAGCAGGGTGGTGGTGGCCAAGGTGGCGGTCGAGGCGGATGGATGGGCGGAGGTCAGGGCGGCCCGGGTGGCGGCGGCGGTGGTCGCATGTTCGGTCCCATGGGTCGATCGCTCGACTCCGTCACCGAGTTGCGCGAGCAGTTCCAGCCCGCGGTGATGAAGCGCGACGTTCCGCTGATGCGTGACGAGCTGCATCTCGACGAAGGCCAGGTCGGCATCGTGGAGACGCTGGTCACCGACTACGAGACCCAGTTCACCGAGGCCAGCGACAAGGCACAGGAGCAGCAGCGCGACATGATGCGCCAGATGTTCCAGAGCTTCATGGGCAACGGCGCCCGCGAGAAGTTCCAGGAGAGCTTCCAGAAGATCCAGTCGGATCTCGAGCAGATGGCGGTCGAGTCGGGCGGTGAACTGCCGCCGGAGATGCGTCGCCAGTACTTCCGCGAGCAGATGCAGAAGATGACCGACGAGATGCAGAAGCAGCGCGAGGCCAGTGGCGAGGCCGCCGAGACGCGCCGCATCGCGAGCGAGATGGCGCAGTCCGCCGAGAAGTGGCGCCGCGAGCGCACGCAGATGGAAACCACCCTGATGGATGGCGTGAAGGGCACGCTGAAGGGCGACCAGACGAGCCGCTGGGAGTCGTTCCTGCGCTTCCTGCGCCGCGAAAAGTCGCTGTCGCGCGGTCGCCTGAGCGGCGAAAGCGTGAACCTGTTCACGGTGGTGGACGAGGCGCAGCTGTCCAAGGACAGCGTGACCAAGCTCGCGCCGATGCTGGACGACTACGAGATGCGACTGGACGCGGCGCTGAAGAGCCGCAACGAGTACCTGGGTCAGAACGAGACCAAGGCGCTGAAGGCGATGCAGGAGGGCGACGCCAAGGCCATGGAGCAGCTGGCCGATCGCATGATCGACCTGCGCAGCGCCGTGCGCACCGTGAACGAGGAATCGCGCACCGCGCTGGTTGCCGCGTTGCCGTCCGATGAAGGCAAGAAGCTGGAGAAGGCCGCGCTGGCCGCCGCATACGGCCGCGTGTACCGACCGACCAAGGCCGAGCGCTCGTTCGCCGCCGCCATCGAGCTGCCGGATCTGACGCCCGACGTGCGCAAGGCGGTCGAGGACCTGTCCGTGCTGTACGGCACCGAGATCGACGCCATGAACCAGCGCATCGCGCAGACCATGCGCAAGAGCGAGCCGGAGCGACTGAAGCAGGAGGCCGTGCGCGCCAGTGGTCTGCTGAATGGCGGCTCACGCTTCTTCGATGCGCAGCCCGAGGATCCGACCGAGCCGCTGCTCGAGAAGCGCAGCGAGATGACCGACAACTACGTGAAGCGGCTCGCCGCGCTGCTCACGCCCGAGCAGGCGGAGAAGCTGCCCAAGGGCAACAGCCGAGAGGACGGTCGCCGTCAGGGGCCCTTCGGAAGCTGGACGATCTCGGAGATGCCGGAAGAGGCTCGTGCAGCCGCGAAGGCCGCCGACAAGGACGGCAACGGCGTGATCGAGGGCGATGAGCGCCGCCAGATGTTCCAGGGCATGCGGCCGGATGGCGCAACCCCGGACGCCGGTGGCGGCAACGGCCAGCAGGGCGGTGGTCGCGGCGGCCGCGGCGGTCAGCAGCAGGGCGCGCCAGCCACCGCGGGCTGATCGCGGCGATCCAACAGGGCTTGCGCGCGATCGACGCGCGCACTTCGCAGCCTCGCGTGTTGCAGCCTCACTTGGCTGCAGCGGCTGGCGCGGTCGCCGGCTTCATCGGCTGCGCGCGAACCGCCTGCACGAAAGTCTGCAGACACTTCGTCAGTCCGGCGTTCCATGCCTTCACGGCGCTGTCCGCGTCGGACTTCGCCAGCGGTTCGGCAGCCATCGTGTCCACGACGAGCGGCGTCATGTCCTGGCCCGACAGGTAGAAGCGGATCGCGATGGTTGCCACGGGTGGCGTGGCGTCCAGGTTCGCGTCGAAGCGCGTGACCGTGGCCTGCAATGAACGCGTGGTGGGCAGGCTGATGTCCTCGCGCTGCACGCGCGCGAAGCAGCCGCTGGTGGCGAGCCAGTTCACGCTGGCATCCGCCATCATGTCGCCGGGTCGCGCGATCCAGCCGTGGTACGCATCACGCTGGTACGCGCCGTCCTTGAACCAGATGAAGTCGAAGCCGCCGTACGCGTCGGTGATCGAGAACGGCCGCACGGTGAGCGTGGTGGCCGGTGCGGCGGCCGTGGTGGCGGCGGCAGGTGCGGCATTGGCCTGCAGCATGTACAGCGGGCGCGTGGTGCCTGGCGTCTGGAACGCGCTGCATGCGGGCAGCGCGCCGATCAGCACGAGCGTGGCGAGGGCGGACTTCATGGTTGGCCTCCTTGCGGGATGACGGACTGCGGCGGCTTGGCGAACAGCATGCGGGCTGGATCGTCGCGAAGCGAACCGACCAGTCGATCGAGATTGTCCAGCGTGGACTTGAGCGATGTGAGCATGCTCTGCAGCATCGGTGCATCGTCCTGCAGCACGTTGTCCAGGCGCGTGAGCACCGAATTGGCCCGGTCCACCATGGCGTTCAGGTCGAGCGACTCGATCTTGCGAAGCGTGCTGCGCAGGTTGCTCAGCATCTGATCCAGCGTGCTCGATTCGCCGGGGATGTACAGGCCTTCCGGCTTCCACGGCAGATCGATCGGCGGAGGCGCGTTCTTGGACATCTCGATCTCGATGTACTGCCCGCCCGTGATGCCGGCCATGGCCAGACGCGCGCGCAGTCCCAGCGTGACCGCGTTCTGAAGGTAGTCGCGCAGTTCGTCGGGTCCCACGCCCGCGGCGTCGGTGAGGATCTCCAGGTCGGCGCGCACCAGTCCGCCCCTGCCTGAACCGATCACCTGCTTGGCAGGCGCCACGTCCAGATACGCGAAGGAGAGTCGCTTGACCTCGCCCACCTGCACGCCGCGCACGCGCACCGGGCTGCCCACCGTCAGGCCAACCACGTTCTCGTCCAGGATGGTGTAGGCCATCACGCGCTTGCTGAACAGGCTGCGGCCGCCGAGCACCAGCACGCCGCTCACC
>CAIPQY010000088.1 GCA_903867275.1 uncultured bacterium
CACCGAGCAGCAGCCGCTGAACAACATCGTGCGCGTGGCGTTCCAGGCGATGGCCGGCGTGCTGGGCGGCTGCCAGAGCCTGCACACCGACAGCATGGACGAGACGCTTGGCCTGCCCACCGAGGAGGCCGTGCGCGTGGCGCTTCGCACGCAGCAGATCCTGGCGCACGAGACCGGCGTGCATCGCACGGTGGATCCGCTGGGCGGCAGCTGGTTCGTGGAGGCGCTGACCGACCGCATGGAGGCCGACGCCAACCAGCTGATCAGCGAGATCGACGACATGGGCGGCGTGGTGAGCGGCATCCACAAGGGCTACTTCCGCCGCCAGATCGCCGAGGCGAGCTACCGCTTCGGTCAGGAGATGGAGGCGGGCGACCGCATCATCGTGGGCGTGAACGCCTATCCCGAGGGCAACGAGGAGCGCTCGGTGAGCATCCTGCAGATTCCGCACACGGTCGAGACCGAGCAGTGCGATCGACTGGCGAAGTTCCGCCGCGAGCGCAACGCCGACACGGTGAAGCGCGCGCTGGATCGCATCCGCGAGGACGCGCGCGAAGGCCGCAACGTGATGCCGTCGCTGGTGGACGCCTCGCTGGGTCGCTGCACGCTGGGCGAGATGGTGCAGGCCATGGCCGATGTGTACGGTCGCTATGCCGGCGGGCCCGAGTGGTGACACCCGGGCAGGGGCTGTGGCGCAGTCGCGATGATCGCATGATCGCCGGCGTGTGCGGCGGGCTGGCGGCGTTTCTCGGCTGGTCCAGCACCGCGGTGCGCGTGCTGTACGTGGTGATCAGCGTGTGCTCGGCGGCGTTTCCCGGGATTCTGATCTACCTGATCCTGTGGATGGTGATGCCGCTGGATCGGCGCTGAGGTCGCGCGTTCAGTGCATGGTGGCGGGGGTCGTGCGAAGCGCGCGGCTATCTTGCTGCGCATGAACAATCTCTCCAACATCCATGAGGCGCACGCGTGGCTGCGCTGGCTGACCGGTCGCACCATGCAGGCCACGCGCACGCTGTCGGCCGACGAGCTGCACCGCGAGTTTCCGATCGGCTTGAACAGCGTGTTCGAGACGCTGCTGCACCTGCTGGGCGCCGAGATGGTGTGGATCGGCGTGGTCACCGGCACGGTGGACAAGGTCGTGTGGCCCACGCGCGAGGCGTATCCCGATCTCGACGCGATCGAGAAGGCATGGAAGGTGACGCGCGCGGACTGGGATCGCTATCTCGCCGCGCTCACACCTGCGGAATGTGACCGCATCGTGGAGCGCACGCGCGACGGCAAGACCTATCGCCAGCGCGCCGTCGACGCCTGCATGCAGGTGCCAACGCACGCGCTGTACCACAATGCGCAGCTCAGCTTCATGTTCCGCAGCATGGGCAAGAGCCTGCCCGACTCCAGCTGGATCGGCTGGGCGCGCGAACAGCAGGCCTGCTGAAAGAATCGAGGGTGAAAGAATCGAGGGACGGGGGTCGTTATTGGCCGCCGGCGACGTGGCCAATGACGACCCCCGTCCCTCATTCAGCTTCGCGTGGCCACCAGCACATCCACCAGCGGCATGAATCCGTCGTCGTAGGCGCTGGGCTGCAGGCGCGTGGTGAACCCAAGCGCGTGCAGTCGCTCGATGGCCGGCTGCAGGAAGGGATGCCGCTGCGGCGGTTGCTGCATGCCGTGCGTGGGCACGAAGCGCATCTCGCCCGCGCACACGCGCGCCACCTCCGTGATCGATCGCAGGTGAAAGTCCAGATCGAACGGGCTGTTGGTCATCATGCCGCCATCGCGAACATCGGCGTAGCAGAACAGGAAGTGGCTGGCGAGCACCAGGTCGAACTGGCGATCGGCGAAAGGCAGCGTGGGCAGCGACGCCGCCACGTAGCGCGTGCCGCGGCCTGCGGCGTAGTCCGTGATGAAACGCGCCAGTGCCTCGTGCTTGGTGCGCGCGAAGGCGTCCGGGTCGCGGAATCGCGGCGAATCCGCGTTGCCGATCGCCACCGCCAGCGTGTTCTCGATGTCGCTCTTCGCGCGTGCATGCGCGGCGTCGGGATCCAGGCTGAACATCGGATCGCAGCCGATCACGTCCAGGCCGCGCGCGAAGGTTTCAGCCACGAAACCATCGGGCCCGCTCGGGCAGTCGAGCACGCGCTTGCCGTGCAAGGCCGCCTCGTCGATGGCGAACATCTGCATGTACTCGTCGAAGGTTCGGCCAAAGAACGCGACGGATGGAATGGCGAAGACGCTGGGCATGGCGGCATCATGGCGCATCGACCGCTGGCATGCCTGGCCTCGCGTTCGCCGCATCGTGGCATGGCGACATGCAGCACCAGCTCTGCGCGATTGGCGTTACCTTGCGCGCATGCCCATTCGCTACCTGCTCTCCGTGGTTCTTGGCACCGTGCTCGCGTTCGCCTTTGGTGGCGTGATGTGGGCCGGCGGCATGTACGAGCGCTGGATGCCGCCGATGCCGGGCGGCGACGCGGTGGTGCAGATGATCGACAGCGCCGCGCCCGCAAGCGGCATGTACGTGTACCCCGCGGACCCGGACATCAACGCGGCGGCCAACTACACCGAGCGCGAGAACCTGGCGAAGGCCCGCAACGACAGGCTGCGCAAGGGCCCGGTGATCATGATGGCGCTCACCAAGGGCGGACAGGATCCCGATGATCCGAAGATGCTGGTGCGCGGCTTCCTGGTGGAATTCTTCGCCACCGCGATGCTGGTCGCGGTGATCGGCCTCGCCGGTTCGGGCCACGGTCGCCTGCGCCGCTTCCTGACGCTGCTGGCCATGGTCGCCTTCATGAATCTGGGCACGCACATGCTCTACTGGGCCTTCATGTACGCGCCCAATGCGTGGACCGCGGTGCTGGTGTTCGACACCACGGTTGGCTGGACACTGGCCGGCCTGCCCGCCGTGTTCCTGATGCGCTGCATGCGCGAAGGCGACACGGCCGCGGCGTGATCGCGCCGCATTTTCCCTAACATCGCCGCCATGGCCGTCACCCACCAGGGCCCCAAGGGCACGCGCGACTTCTATCCCGACACGATGGCGGTGCGCCGTCACATCGAGGGCGCGTGGCGCCAGGCCAGCGTGGACTGCGGCTTCGACGAGGTCGAAGGCCCCACCTACGAGCACCTGTCGCTGTACACCGCCAAGAGCGGCCCGGGCATCGTGAACGAGCTGTTCAGTTTCCGCCGCGCGGGTGGCGACGACGACTACGCGCTGCGCCCCGAGTTCACGCCCACGCTTGCGCGCATGGTGGCGGCGAAGGCCGGCAGCCTGCCGATGCCGGTGAAGTGGTTCGCCATTCCGGTGCACTTCCGCGCCGAGCGTCAGCAGCGCGGTCGCCTGCGCGAGTTCGTGCAGTGGAACGTGGACCTGATGGGCGTGGAAGGCGCCGCCGCAGACGCCGAGGTGATCGGCTGCGCGGTGCTGGCCATGGAGCGACTGGGCCTGAAGCCCACCGATGTGCGGGTGCGCCTGTCGCATCGCGGTGCGGTGGGTGCGGCGCTGGCCGCCGCGGGCGTGTCCACCGAGAAGGCGGGCGAAGCCTTCGAGCTGCTGGATCGTCGCGACAAGCTGGAAGCCGCCGAGTTCGAGAAGCGTGCCGCCGCGCTGGGACTGACCGCCGACGCGCGCAAGCGCTTCGAGACGATCGCCGCCAGCAAGCTGCCCGTGAGCGCCGATGCCGCCGCACTGGGCGCGTGCCTTGGTGTCGGCGAAACCGCGCTTGCCGGCGCCGTGGAACTCGCCGATCGTCTGCGTGCGATGGATCTTGCGCCGTGGTGCGAGTGGGACTTCGGCATCGTGCGCGGCCTTGCCTACTACACCGGCACCGTGTTCGAGGTGCACGAGTCGAGCGGCGGCGAGCGCGCGGTGGCCGGCGGCGGTCGCTACGACGGACTGGTGGAGCTCTTCGGCGGCCCGAAGATGCCGGCGATCGGCTTCGGCATGGGCGATGTGGTGCTCGGCCTGGTGCTCGGCGATCGCGGTCTGCTTCCCAAGGACGCGCTGGCGCTGCTGCCGCGTCCCGATGCGTACATGCTGAGCGATGGCAGCGAGGCCGCCGAGCGCGAACTGCCGCGCGTGTTGATGGCCATGCGTCGCGCCGGCCTGCACGCGCGCAGCAACTGGAAGGCCACGCGCAACATCGGCAAGCTGCTGGGTGATGCGGGCAAGGCGCGCGCGCGCTTCGCGGTGATCCTGGGTGCGGAGATGGCCGAAGGCGCCGTGACCGTGAAGGATCTCGACGGCGGTTCACAGGTGAAGGTGCCGCTGGCCGACGTGGTGCGCCACATCGCCGAGGCGCCACGCAACGCGGGCACCTGACCATGCGACTGCTGATCGTTGTGGCCACCGTGAAGGAAGCCGAGGCACTCGGGTGCACCAAGGCGCATGTGGTGGTGAGCGGCATCGGCCGCACCAACGCCGCCGCGGCGACCACGGCGGCGCTGCTGGAGCAGGGACCCTTCGATGGCGCGCTCAGCGTCGGCATCGCGGGCGCGCTTCCCGACGCCATGCTGCAGGCGGGCGATGTGGTGGTGGCCACCGAGTGCGTGTACATGGAGGAAGGCCTCGCCACGCCGGACGGATTCGTGGACATGCAGGGCATGGGCTTTCCGCTTGGCGACTTCGACGGCAATCGCGTGCCCACCGAGCCTGCGTTGACGAAGTTCCTGCCGGGGCCGCTGCATCGCGGCGTGATCGCCACCGTGGCCACATGCAGCGGCACCGACGCGCTCGCGGTCGAGGTGGAGCGACGCACCGGCGCCATCGCCGAGGCGATGGAAGGCGCGGCGGTGGTGC
>CAIPQY010000089.1 GCA_903867275.1 uncultured bacterium
GCCACCACGCGCTGCATGATGCCCAGGTGGTACAGCACCGCCATCAGCGCCGCGAAGTAGATGATGATGGGCAGCACCTTCACCGCGAAGATGAATCCCCACGGTCCCGACGCATCGGCGGCCTTGCCGAAGATGAATTCGGTGCCGGCATCGGCGAACGAGATGACCCGCGTCACGCCCGCGGCGAAGACATTGAACATGGCCACCACCGGTGGAAAGCGCAGCAGCGTGAACGCCAGCACGAACTGCAGCGCCACGCCCACGATGATGGTGCGCGGCTTGATGTGGCGGCGATGCGCACTGAAGGCGTAGCCGATCGACAGGATGACGAGAATGCCGAGCAGGCCGGTGTAATGCGCCATGCGTTGTCCTGAGCGGGAAGGCGATGGCGCGAGGCAACCCCGCGCGCGTGCCGCGAAGCATAGTGAAACAGGCGCTCAGTCCGCGGCAGACGGCTCGAAGCACGCCGCGCATCGCGGCTCGTACGCCTCGGCGCCACCCACCACGATGCGTGCACCACCCGGCACCAGCCGCTGCGTGTGCGTGGAGGGTTGGCCACATCGGGCGCAGGTGCCCTGCAGCCTGTGCACCGCGTGCGCCATGGCGAACAACGCGGGAAATGGCTCAAAAGCGCCGCCGAAGTGGTCGATGTCCACGCCCGCGGCGATCACGGACACGCCCCTGTGCAGCAGCGCTTCACACGCGCCAGCCAGCGCGCCGCCGAAGAAGTGCGCCTCGTCGATCACCACCAGCCGTGCCTCGCCCACCGCGGCGATCACTTGCTGCGCCGATGCCACCGAGATGCCCTGCATGCGCTCGCCGCCATGCGTCTCGATGGCGTCGGCGGCGGAACGGTGATCCAGCGCGGGGCGCACGATCTGCACCACCATGCCTGCCGCACGCGCCTCGGCCACGCGCCGCAGCAGCATGGTGGTCTTGCCGGCGAACATGGGTCCGCACACCACTTCCAGCGTTGCGTTGGTTGCGTGCTGCCGCATGCATTCAGCCGGACACGATGCGCGACGCGGCCACGCGCGCGCCATCCTCGTTCGCCAACCCCGCAGCCATGCGTGCGGCGCCGCGTTGGTAGGCCTGCTCGGTCAGCAGCCGCTGCAACGCATCGGTCATGCGCGGCGTGGTCACCTGCTTGAATCGCAGCATGTGCCCCGCCTGCAGCCGCTGCACGCGCGCGGCGTTGTCGAACTGATCGTGCGCCATGGGCGTGACCAGCGCGGGTCGCCCCGATCGCAGCGCCTGCGCCGTGGTGCCGGCGCCGCCGTGATGCACCACCACGCTGGCGCGCGGGAACACCGTGGAGAACGGCGCATACGCCACCGCCTTGAAGCGCGCATCGGCCGGCATGTTGCGCGGTGCGGGCTGCTGACGCCCCACCACCAGCAGCGCACGCGCACCCAGCCGTTGCGATGCCTCCACGGCGTGCTCGAAGAACGCACCCGGCGCATGCACGCCGGTGGAGCCCAGCGCGAACACGATCGGCGCCTCTCCCGCGTTCAGGAATGCCTGCAGCTCCGCATCGGGCGTCTCCTGCGTGTGATCGCGATCGTGCCAGGTGAAGCCGGTGATGCATGCGTTGCGCGGATCACCCTCCAGTGGCCCACGCAGCAGCGGAGACCAGATGCCAAGGTTCAGATCGGCCTGCGTGGCGCCGCGCGACAGGTTGCCGCGCAGCGGCGGCAAGCCCAGCTCGCGTCGCATGCGGTTCAATGCGGGATCCAGCGCCCAGCGCAGCACGAACCCACCCACCGCCAGATCCACGCGCACCGCCAGCCGCGACGGATTGGGCGAACGCAGGGGCTGCATCACCAGTGCGTCGTTGGGGTTGCCCCACAGCAGCGGCGAGGGCGACACCGACACCGTGCGCACGCC
>CAIPQY010000090.1 GCA_903867275.1 uncultured bacterium
CGCCTCGCCGGCCGCCACACGATGCTGATGCGCATGGTCGAAGCGCCAGTAGAAGGCCGCGAAAACCGCGATGTTCTCCAGATACACCAGCGCCGATGACAGCAGCAGGAATCCGGGATTGTCCTGCTTGTCGAACAGGCACACGATCAGCCCGACCACATTGTCCAGCAGCGCGATCATCGCCAGCACCAGCGTCACGTCGAGCACCATTCGCATCGATCGATTCGCCCGCTGCCACCACAGCAGCAGCGCCATGATGGCGGTGAGCAAGGCCACCGGACTGGCGTAGGTGTCGGCCGCGCGGAACATCACCACCGCGGCCGACGGCGCGTGATCCGTCAGGCTGAGCGACTCGGATGTGGCCATGTCCAGCAGCGAGGCGGCGGTGAGTGAACCAAGCACGGCACCGATGGTGCGGTGATGGGAGGCGTCTGCGGCGGTGGATTCGCTTCCAGGCATGTCGGTGAAAGGATAGTCGGCCTGCCCTTGTCGAACCGTCATCACCGCATCGGCTGCAGCACGATCGCGTCCACCGCCTCGTACGCATCCTCACCCCACTGAGGCGCCGCGGTGATGGTGCCGTTTGGCACGGCGGATCGCGCCATCATCACTGGCGCGTTCCAGCAGGTCCACGCAGCCACGGCGAGCAGGGCTGCAATCGCGCCACCAACGCACAGTCGCTCCGCGATTGCCGGCGCACGCCATCGCAGGCGCACGCGCATCGCCATCCACGCTGCGTCGATCGCGAGTGCCATCAGCGCGCACAGCACCGGCGCGATCGCCACGGCATGTCGTGCATAGCCGTAGAAGGCCACGATCACCGCCACGCGATAGCCAAGCACCGCCAGCCACACCCATCCGCCGCGACGAACCCACGCCACCGCCGCGCCGCCTGCAAGCAGCGCAAGCACCAGCGCATTCCACACGGGTGCATCGCCTCGCATCGGCGTGGCCATGTCCACGGATTGACGCACATGCTGCGCCGCATGCGGCCAGTCGTTGGCGAACAGTCCCAGCGTGATGCCGTCCTGAAATCGCCGCAGCTTCTCGCCCACCAGACGCAGCCAGCGCGCGGGGTCGGCACGGATGAATCCCCATCCCACCTCGTAGCCGTGATTCACCAGCCGCGTGTGACTTGGCCGTGCCAGCGAGAACGGCGGCTCGCGATCGTGGCTGTCGCCCAGGCCCGCCTTGGAGAATCCGCCATCCGAACCCGGATGGTTCGACAGCGCGAAGTCGAGTGAGCCCTTGAAGGACACCAGCGACCAGGTCGGCAGCGGCTCGGGCACGCTCTTCCACTCGCGCTCGAAGAACGCGCGCACATCGGGTTCATCCACCACCTTCAGGCCAGCCTGTCGGCTCTGTGCACTCAGGAACGCAAAGTTGCCTTCGCGCGCGAACGCCGGCAAGCCATCCATGAATGCCTGCGCCGCGGGCGTCCACGGCGGTTGCGCCGACGCGTACGGCAGCGGTGGGCCCTGCGTGTTGAACCGCTCGGCCGCGGCGTGCGCGCGCAGCGACCATGGCGCACACACGGCAACCGCCGCAAGCAGCACCCACAGCGTCTGTGTGGCGATGCGACCAGGCGCCACGCGCCCGCGCCACGCCTGCCACGCCGCCAACGCGCACAGCATCTCCATCAGCAGCAGATGCTCGGCGCGAAGCAGCATGGCTGCGCCGTGCAGCACGCCAAGCATCACGCCCAGCTTCCAGGTGGGCCGATCCACCCACGCCAGCGTGGCACCCGCGATGCACACCAGCAGCAGCGCATAGGGCGCCTCGTTGTTCAGCGACACGGCCATCACGAACGAGCCGAATCCAAGCGCGCACAGCAGCGCCGCCAGCACGCCCGCCGTGCGCGTGAACCAGCGCGCCATCACCAGGTACAGCGCCGCGGGTGTGGCCGCCGACATGCCGCACCACACCACCTTGGCCATGGTGAATGGCGGCGCCACCGCGCCCATCCAGTGCAGCAGCCACGCCACGCCCGGCGTGCGGAAGGCCAGATCGCTCTCGAATGGCTGCCCCGCGTGCAGCAGCGCCGCCCACTGCGCCCACACGGTGGCGTCGCCCTCGTACAGCATGGTGTGCGGCCACGCAGCATCCACCGAGCGATGCAGGTACAGCAGTCGCAGCGCAAGCGTTGCCATCGCGATCGCCGCGGCGATCAGCAGGTCGCGTCGATCAAGTGCAGTGCGTGAGTTTGCTGCTGCCGCCATCGCAGGATCGTATCGGCGGTGCGCACGCTCACCGCGCAGAAAGCGACTGCAGCTCGCCTTCGTCCGCCACATGCATGCCGGCATACTCGATCGCGCGGCGCGCGTCGCTGTCGGCTTCAAGTGCCGGGTTGCTGTGGTTCAGATGGATGAAGCGGATCTTGTCGCGCGTGGCCGGTGGCAGCGCGGCCAGTCGCTGGATGGTGTGCGTGATGAACGGATGCGGGAAGCCCGTCATGTCACGCCCCGGCAGTTCGCCGTTGGCGAAGAAGGTGCCATCCACATATGCCACATCCACGGTGCTCAGCACATTCTCCAGTCGCGTGCCCTGTGCATCCCACGCCTCCCACGAATCGATGTCCGGCAGCCACAGCACCTTGCGCGTCGGGCCATCGATGCGGAATCCGACCACCTCGCTGAACTCCTGTCGGTGCGGCACCAAGATCGGCGTCACGGCCACATCGTCGGTCAATTGCACCGGCACATCCGGCGCAAGCGGTCGCAGCTCGATGTTGCGGTACTTCACCAGCTGACTCCACGGGCCGTTGCTCTGCAAGAACTCGCTCATGCGCGGCATGGCGTACACCGGCACGCCCTTGGCGCCGATCGACTCGTGCCCCAGGAACATCAGGCCCGTGTAGTGCCCCATGTGCGCATGCGTCAGGAAGATGCCGTCCACCACCGGCGTGGGCGCGCCGCCCGAGGCGCGGAACAGTTCCAGCGACTGCGCTCGGAAGTCCGGCGTGGCATCGATCATCCAGCGCTTGCCGCTGTGCGGATCGATGATGCCCAGCGACACCACCTTGCGCGTGCGCGTTTCGTCATCCCACCGTGCGTCGCCAAAGCTGCCCGCCTGCGGCACGCCACCATCCTGCGCGATGCCGAGCACCAGCACGCTTGGCCCGGTCGGCGGTGGATTGCTCGTGCCGGAACGATGTGCCGTCGTGCAGGCGCCAATGGCGAGGGAGGCGAGAGTCGCCCAGGTGGCAAGCAGCTTCCATGTGCACATGCGCAGCAAGGTATGCCGTGCGAATGGTGGGGGGCGCATGGCTCCGCTCACCGTGGACATGTCCGGCCCCGTGCAGTACATGCCAAATAACCCCGCGAATGCCGTGTCCAGGCAGCCCCCTGGGCTCCGCGACCGCGCCGCATGATCATGGGGTCACTGGGCATTTGATGGAAGTCATCGAAAATGTGTCAGGATTCAAGGTGCGCCTGGTTACCCTGATCACCTTCGCGCCGGCGATCGCGCTGGCCGTTCGTTTCACGCACAGAACCCAAAGGCAGTTCGCATCCATGACTATTCAATCTGTTCCGCCCGTCCGCGTTGTCGCTTTGCTCGCCGCAGCTCTTTCGCTTCAGTCGGCTCACGGTGCGCAGCACTGCGCCCCTGCGTCGTCCATGCGTGAAGGCATGATGCTGTTGGATGCGACCGCTTCCGCCGCGCCCATCGCCGATGCAGGCGACTTCGTCAGCGCGCCGGCCTTCACAACCGCCACCTTCGGCTTCTATCGCGGCCTGAACATGTCGGGCATGGAGCAGGGTGACCAGAGCGGCATCACCATCGTGCCGGGCGTCGCGGGTCCGACTTCGACCAACACCGAGGACTACACCATTCCCACGCCCTCCGAGATCAGCTACTTCGCGGGCAAGAACATGCAGATCGTGCGCCTGCCGTTCGCGTGGGAGCGATTGCAGACCACGCTCGGTGGCAGCCTGGATCCGACCTACCTGGGTTACCTGCACACCACCGTCTCCAGCATCCGCGCGCAGGGCATGTCCGTGCTGCTCGATGTGCACAACTACGGTTGCTACAACCAGCAGCACATCTGCCTCACGGCCAATCCAAGCAGCAAGCCCATCCTGGTCACCTCCGCGCAGTTCAGCGACCTGTGGACCAAGCTGGCGAACGAGTTCAAGGGTGACAGTGGCGTGATGTTCGGCCTGATGAACGAGCCGAAGCAGTGGGACTACAGCGGCGAGGAACTGCAGTGCGCGGAGTGGGTGAGCATCGCCAACGCCGCCATCGCCGCCATTCGAGCCACCGGCGCCACCAACTGGATCACGGTGCCCGGCAATTTCTACACCGGTGCATGGTCGTGGAGTTCGACCACCGACACCGTGGGCGCCTCGAACGCCACCACGCTTACCGCCATCACCGACTCGGCGGGCAAGTTCGTGATCGAGGTGCACCAGTATCTGGACAGCGACGATTCCGGCACCAGCGACAACTGCTCAAGCGGCACCTGCGGCGCCGAGCGACTGGAGACATTCACCGACTGGCTGCGCACGAATGGCAAGCAGGGCTTCCTGGGTGAATTCGCCGGCGGCTACAACACCACCTGCAACGAGGCGGTGGAAGGCATGCTGAACTACATCGTGAACAACGCGGATGTCTGGGGTGGCTGGACCTACTGGGGTCAGAGCAATCGCTACCTGCAATACAGCATCCAGCCCACCAACTGGGGTTACATGGAGAACAGCAAGCAGGCAACCATCACGCCGGCTGACGCGCCCGAGCTCACCTACGTGCTCACGCCGTTCCTTGGCTCGGCCGCCGCATGTGGCTCCGATCTCGACGGTGACCTGGAAGTGGGGCCCGCCGACATCTCGCTGCTGCTGATGGAGTTCGGTGATTGCGCGCTTGGCAATCGCATGGATCTCGACTCCAATCGTCGCATCGACTTCGCCGACCTCAGCAGGCTGCTGCTGTTCGGCGGCATGTGCAACTGAATCGACCGATGCATCGGCTCGCGGGTGTGGCGGTAGGGCCACGCCCGCGAGCCTGATGCGGTCGCGGGTCGCGGCAACGGTGGTGCATCCCGTACCCTCGCCGCGACATGCCCACGAAGAACGCCCGTCGCGCCACGCGCCTGAAGCACAACCCGCTGCCCGCAACCATCGTGCCCGCCGGCTTCGACCCCGATGCCGCCGCCACCGGTGATGGCCTGTTCGGTCTCGACACCAGCCCGGCGCACGCGCGCGTGGTGGTGATCCCCGTTCCCTTCGACGCAACAACCAGCTATCGCCCGGGCACCGCCGCGGGCCCCGAGCATGTGCTGCAGGCCAGCAAGCAGGTGGATCTGCAGGACATCCAGTTCGGCCCCATCTGGCAGGCGGGCATCGCCATGCTGCCCATTCCCAAGGCGATCGCCGCGCTGTCGAAGAAGGCGCGCGCCGCCGCCGAGCCCATCATTCACGCGGGCGGTGCCGAGCCCGGCAACGCGAAGCACGCCAAGGCGCTTGCGGCCGTGAACGCCGCCAGCGAGCGTGTGCACGCGTTCGTGGCCGGCGAAACCCGCCGCATTCTCGATCGCGGCGCCATCCCCGCGCTGCTTGGCGGCGATCACGCCAGCCCCTTCGGTCTCATCGACGAACTGTCGAAGCGCCATCCGGGCCTGGGCATCCTGCAGATCGACGCGCACGCCGACCTGCGCGAGGCATTCGAGGGCTTCGCGTGGAGCCACGCCAGCATCTTCCACAACGTGATGACGCGGCTGCCCAAGGTGGGCAAGCTGGTGCAGGTGGGCATCCGCGACGTGGGCTCGCGCGAGGTGGCCTTCGCCGAGCGATCGAAGGGTCGCGTGCACACCTTCTACGACCAGCGCCTGCGCGACATGCAGTTCGGCGGTGCCACCTGGACCGCGGTGTGCAAGCGCATCATCGCCGCGCTGCCGAAGACGGTGTACATCTCCTTCGACATCGACGGCCTCACCAGCGAGCACTGCCCGAACACCGGCACGCCGGTGCCCGGTGGCATCACCTTCCCCGAGATCTCTCATCTGCTCGAGCTACTCGCACACAGCGGCAAGCGCGTGGTCGGCTTCGACCTGTGCGAAGTGGCGCCGGGCGCCAAGGGCGACGAGTGGAACGGCACGGTCGGCGCGCGCGTGCTGTACAAGCTGCTGGGTTGCACGCTGCGCAGCCAGCGCGTGATCTGACCGAAGCCGCGCGATGCAGATCCTTCGCCGAGCAATGCTGATGCACTGGCCCGCGAAGGAGCGCAGCGTGCTGCTTGGCGCCGCGCTGGCAGTTTTCGCGACGTGTGCGCAGCAGTCCACCTGGGGCGGCGTCACCCTGCCGGTGCAGCAGGCGTTCAAGGTGGATGTGCAGGGCGAGGTGCTGTTGCGCCAGCTCCCGGACATCGCCGGCCTGTTCGCGATTCCGTTGGTGGGCACGCTCGGCGCGGGTGTCAGCGCATTCCGCATCGCGGTGGCCGCTGCGGCAAGCATGCTTGTGGGTGCCGTGATCATGACCGCCGCGCCGGCGTTCGGCTGGATGGTGCTCGGCATGAGCCTCACCAGCATCGGTCGCACCATGGTGGGAGTGCTCGCATTCTCCGCGGTGGCGGCCGCGATCGCCGACGACGCCCGACGAACCGCGGGTTACGCCATGCTCGGTGCGGCGGGTCCGGCGGCGTACATCGTTGGTCCGGTGCTTGGTGCCGGGCTGCTCGGGGTGGGCGGCTGGCGATGGGTTGGCGCGTTGTGGATGGTCAGCGCGTCCATGCTGGTTCTTGCAGCGTGGTGGCTGCGCAGCGTGCCGTCGAATCCCGCAACCGAGGGGCGCAAGGAACCATGGACACCGATCCTCGCGGGCGTCACGCTGGTGGGCATCGTGCAGGCGGTGGGCGCGGTGTCGCTGCACGGAATCGGGTCGTTCGAGGCGCTCGCATGGATCGGTGGAACGCTTGCCGCGGTGGCGGCGTGGTTCGGACTTGCACGCGTGCTGCCAAGTCCAAGCCTCGACATGCGCGTGTTGCGCATTCCGGGCCTGCTCCCGATCC
Organism: uncultured bacterium; assembly: GCA_903867275.1. GTDB lineage: Bacteria > Planctomycetota > Phycisphaerae > Phycisphaerales > SM1A02 > SYAC01. The sequence goes on from CAIPQY010000090.1 coordinate 7,003, forward strand.
TCTGCGTCGCCATGGTGGCGCAGTGCGGCGACATCTGGTTCTACGTGGCGGTTCTGGCACGATTTGTGCATGGCCTCACGCCGCTGCAGGTGTCGCTTGCGCTGCTGGTGGCCCAGTTCGCGGCGCTTGGCGGGGCGTGCCTGGCGGGCTGGCTCATGCCGCGCATCGGCCTTCGCGGTGCAGGCACGCTGCTGCTCGCGTTGTTCGCGGCCAGCATGTTCGTCTCATGCGTGCAATCCACCGCGCTTCCGCTCTGGATCACGGTGGCTGTTCTGAGTGTGGCCGCCGTCGCCGAGATCGGCACGGGCGTCTGCGTGTCGAAGGCCATCATGGTCCGTGCACCGAAGGGCCTTGAAAGCCCGGTCGCCTCGTGTCGCAGCGCGGCCACCGGCGTGGGCAACGCGCTCGCGCTGTTGTTGTTGGTCACCACGGTTGGATATGCCATGCGCGACTCCATGCGACAGCAGGCACAGGACCATGGCGCGTCGTCGGCTGATGTGCAGCAGCTCGTCGACGCGGTGCGGCGCAACACGACCAATACCGTGATCAGCCGTCAGCTTGAACTCACGCCCGAGCAGACCGAGCAGCTGCGCTCGGTTCGTCGTGAGGTGATCGTGGATGGTTTCCAGGTGCACGGACTCGTGAGCGGCATCGTGCTTGCCATCGCCGCGGCGGGCTTCTGGTTGGTGTGCCGCAACCCCGGGCAGCAGGCCGCGCAGGCGTCGCGGGCTTGATGTGTCCAACCGCAGCGGGTGCGCCACTCTGTAGGCTGCGCCCATCGCTCCGCTCTGCAAGGGGCATCGCCTTCCCGCAGGAAACTGAAGCATGTTGAATTCACTCCGCATCGTCCCGCTGGCATTCGCTGCATGTCTGTTCGCACCCGTCGCCTGCGTGCAGGCGCCCAGCGTTGCGCCCGCCACAACCGCGCTCGAAGTGCGCCATGTGCAGCCGCCCGACCTGTCCGATGCGCACCTCGGCAAGAAGATGCTGTGTGTGCGCCCCATGCGTCATGGCGCCCCGCGCCTGTGCGTGGAGCAGGTGGGTGACAAGGTCGTGGCGCACGACTACGGCCACGGTGGCAGCGGCTGGACGCTGGCCCCGGGCAGCGCCGACTACGTGAACAACCTGCTCATCAATTCGCCGCTTGCCAAGGACCTGCGCAAGGACACGCCCATCACCGTCATCGGCGCCGGCGTCATCGGCCTGTTCAGCGCCTACGACCTCTCGCAGAAGGGCTACACCAACATCACCATCGTGGCCGATCGCTTCGACAACCTCACTTCGCACAACGCGGGCGGCCTGCTGGCACCCGTGTCCATGGACAACGACCCGGCCATGCAGCCCGTCATCGAACGCATCGGCCTGGATGCCTACCGCTTCTACGCGCAGGTGGCGCGCGGCGAGCATCCGCACTTCAAGTCGGGGGCCTTGATCGTGCCCAGCTACTTCGACGACCGCAAGGAATCGGGCCTGGAGCCCTATGTCGGCAAGGTCATGCAGCCCGCCAAGGATGTCACGCTCGACTTCGGCACCGGCACCACGCGCCGCATGGTGGTGTACGACGACGGCATCTTCATGGACACCGCCGTCATGATGCAGTCGCTCACCGACTGGCTGAAGCCGCGCGTGAAGTTCGTGCAGCGCAAGGTGGAGCGCCTGTCCGACATCGACACGCGCTACATCGTGGATTGCGCCGGCCTGGGCGCGGGGGCGCTGAACGGCGACAAGGCCGTGGTGCCCGTGCAGGGCCACCTGATCATGCTCAAGGATCAGCAGCCCAAGCAGCTGCAGTACATGATCCTGGTCTATTTCGGCGAGGCCAAGACGGCCAGCGGTCTGAAGGTGAAGCGATCCTTCTACCAGTTCCCCAAGCACCTGCCCGGCACGGCGCCGAACGATGTTGGCGTGGTGGGCGGCACCTTCATCGAGGGCGCCGACATGGACATGCCCAACGAGGACGAGTTCCGCATCATGCTCGAGAACGCGCGCAAGTTCTACGGCTTGAAGGATTGATGCCGGCTGCCACAACCCCAAAAACCACGAAGCCGAAGGCGGTGTGCCTTCGGCTTCGTTGCAGTGGGCGATAAAGGACTCGAACCTTCGACCTCACGGGTGTGATCCGTGCGCTCTAGCCAGCTGAGCTAATCGCCCAAACCAAGGGGAATGAGTGTATCGGCATCCCCGCCGATTGTCACCACCTTCGGAACGCGCGCAGGTGCCCGGATTTGGCGAATCCCGGGCCGAAATCCCCGCGCAGACGCCGTTTCGCCACCGCTCGCCTCACGGCGTGATGCACATCGAGGACTGGAACCGCGCGCCCTCGGGCGTGAGCAGGGGCAGCCATGTGGCGCCGCCGTCCGGCGTGTATTCGGCGCCCGCACCGGCCTCGCCAGCGGCCATCTGGCGGCCACCCCACCTGATCACGCGCATGGACGAGATGCAGTCGATGCCCTCAGGCATGGCCTGCACCGAAATCGACAGCACCTCGCGACTCGATGGCGCAAGAATGTCGCTCACGGTGATCAGCCTCGAGGAAGGCGGCACACTCATCTGGTCACCAGCGGGTCCATACGGCTGACTCACGGCTTCGCGGTCCACCACCAACGGCGCGCCACCGTCGCGGAAGCGCACCGTCACGCGAACCGCAAGTTCCGTGGCCGGCATCAGCCGCCCCTGGCGTTGAACCGTGGACCAGCCGAACAGCTTGATCGAGGATGAACCCGCGATGTTCTGAGGGTCGCCCACCACGCGAAGGCTGCTGATCGAATGGATGCCCGGATCCAACTGCTGACGCACGATGGTCACCGTTGGGTCGGCGGCACCTGGCTGCGTGCCCGCCACCGGAAGTCCGTAGCCAACATCGCCGGCCTCGCAGGCCACCAGCGTGGTCAGCGGCGCCAGACCCGGCACCTCTTCGCAGGCAACGCCTCGGCCCCAGAAGTAGCCCTGCGCCTGATCGCACTGCACCTTGCTGCCGATCGCGCAGATGCCGTTGGGAAGCGTGCACGCACCAGGGCGCGTGTCGGCGTAGGTGAACACGTTCTGGTTGCCTTCATCCGAGTCCCAGCCCAGTGTCGGGCAGTCAAGCGACACGGGATACACCACGCCTGGCGCGTTGATTGGATCGGGTCGCACCGGCCGCGGGTAGGTGTCCGCAGCATCGCGCAGAGAGTCGCCGTAGTAGCTGCGCAGCACCGGATTGCCGCTGCAGTCGGCCACGTAGCCCGGCGTCATCGTGGCGATGCAGGGGCCCCACATCATCAGCAGGTCGGCGATGTCGCCGTTGTCCACCACGCCGTCCCAGTTCATGTCGCACACGCACGGCGCCGGCGACGACGGGCACATGCCGAAATCCATCAGCACCAGCGACAGGTCGCCGGTGTCCACCGAGCCACTGCCATCCAGATCGCCGCCGCAGCCGCCGCCGATCGATGCCGTCATGGCGTAGCCGTAGCCCACGCTGCCAGATGTGGCCACGGGCTGCCACATCACGTACACGCCGGCCAGACTGCTGGCGCGCACCGTGCGTCGAGCCATGATCTCGTACGCCTCACCCGTGAGCACCGCGTTGCTGTCCCACAGCACGGCCTGCGTGGCGGCATCGAAGATCGCCAGTCGCGCCTTGGCACCGACGGGCGATCCATCCTGAAACTGGATGCCAAGACTGACGGTGTTCACCGTCAGGCTCACCGGCCCCGCCGTGCTTCGCACATTGCGCACGCATTGAAACGACGCGTCGATGGGGGTGATGCCGTTGCCCAGGATCACCGACTTCGAATCGCCGATCCAAGCTTCTTCATCTTCGCAGGTGATGCCGCTCGCGCTGTCGCACGCCTGCAGCAGTCGATTTGCGGATCCGGCCAGCGTGCCGTTGCCGCCGGGCGCCACCTTCCCCGGATCCGTCTGGTCGCTCAACTTGCCGCGCGCGGCCGAGGCCATCAGCGCCAGATTTGCGCGCGTGGCGATCGTGAACGGCGCTTCCAGTTCCGCCGCGGTCGGCGGATGCCGCTGCAGATACAGCGCCGCAGCGCCGGCCACGATCGGCGAAGCCATCGAGGTGCCGCCACTGAGTTTCAGGCCACCTGCCACGCGCGTCCAGTCCGCCGCCAGAATGCCCGTGCCCGGTGCCCAGATGCCCACAGAGGGTCCGAAGTTGGAGAACACGGCAGGGTGGTCGTCGGCGTCACTGGCGCCCACGGCCAGCGCGAATGCCGAGGCAGCCGGATACTGCCAGGTCGCGGGCCACGATTCGTTGCCCGCCGCCACGATCACTGGAATGCCCTGCAGCGTCACGTTGCTGATGGCCTCTTCAAACACCGCCGCCTGCGCGCCACTGTGCTGGCCACTCAGCGACATGTTCACCACCGCTGGCAGCTGCACGTTGCCCGGCATCAGCACCCAGTTCAGCGCCGCCACGGCGTTTGAGAACAGAAACGTGCCCTGGCTGTCGGTCACTGCCAACGACACGATGCTGGCGCCCGGCGCCACGCCCGTGGTCGCACCTGCGGCGCATCCCGCCACATGCGTGCCGTGACCTTGAATGTCGCGCCCACCGTTCGAATTGGCACCCGGATAGAAGTTCTCCATGCGCTTGATGCGCCCGGCAAACTCCGTGTGATCCGGATTGATGCCGCTGTCGATCACCACCACCGTCACGCCGGTGCCATCTGCGCCGCAGGATTGAAACGCAGGCGCCAGACCGTCGGGCTGCGAGATGCGTCGCAGGCCCCACGGGTTCGGGCTGTTCGGGTCGGCGAAGGCGCTCTCCGGCGCGCTGTTCACCGAGCCTTCCATGTCCGGCTCCACGCGCGCAACCAGCGGGTTGGCGCGCAGCGCTTCGGCATCGGCGGGGTTCATCGCCGCGGCAAAGCCCACCGTCGCGTACTGATAGCGAAAGCGCACGTGCAGGTTGCCACCCGCCTCGGCCAGCACGCGATCGATCATGTCCGATGCGGCGGCGGGGGAGGTGTTTCGCGGCGTGGCTCGCAACTGCACGAAGTAGCTCGGAAGTCCCGTGGCTTCATCGATGCCCTGACCAGCAACGGCAGCGCTGCGGTCCGCGCCCGTTGCATCGGTGTTCGATGTGTTGCCCGCCATGCAGTGCAGCGCGACAGTCAAGGCCGCGACAGCAGCAACGCATTCGCTCAACTTCAGAAGCAACGGCCGATGCGAGTGTGAACTCATCCCCGCAACATACTTCGAAGCGGGGGGGTGGATCAAAGCGGCGGCCGCACTTTCGGGCACTTTCACGCGCATTTGACACACGCATGAAGCACAGCGTCGGCCACGAACACACCAGCGGCGTCAGATCTCCGTGTTGCACGAAGTCTGACGCCGCTGGCGTTGTGTCATGAGATGTCGATCGCCTCAGGCAGTCGGGCGATCAGCAGTGATCACATCTTGCCGGCGCGAATGAAGCTCTTGGCCTGCACGGTTGTGACGCCCGCGTTCGCAGTCTTCTGTGCCCAGAACAGTGTCAGGTTTCCGGCTGTCGCGCCATTGGTCACGACGCCCTTCACCTGGCACCAGTCCGAGCCGGCACCGGTGGCAGAGTTGTAGTTGGTCATGGTCCAGGACATGGAGAAGGTGCTGTCCAGTCCATAGATCGCGACCGGAGTGGTCGATGCGCTGTCCACCAGCATCGCTTCCCAGCGGATCGTTGCACCCGATGGAGCGGATGGGAACACCTTGAAGCTGCCGCCACCGCTCGTCACGAAGATCAGCGCTTCGAATTCCAACGTCTCGTTGGCGCCAATCGGGATCGTGAGATTGTCATCCGCTTGCAGCGTGGTGGTGCTCGCCACGGTTTCGTCGGCAGTCTTCTTGGCGTAGACGAAGCCAGCACCATTCGTGCCGTTGGTTCCATTGGTGCCGTTCGTGCCGTTGGTACCCGCGGTGCCCGTGGCGCCCGTGGCACCCTTGATGTTGCCGGTCACGGAGTAGGTACCGCTTGCGCGTGTGTACACATCGCCTGTCGTCGAGTTGAGGTAGTAGTCGCCATCAACGCCCGAGCTGTTCGACGGTGCACCAGTGCCGGTGCGCCACACCGATCCGGCGGCACCGTTCGTACCGTTCGTACCGTTGGTGCCGTTCGTGCCAGCGGGGCCCTGCGGACCCGTGAGGCCGATGTCACCCTTCGCGCCAGTAGCACCAGTGGGACCAGTTGCACCCGTGAGGCCAGTCGCGCCCTGGATTCCCTGCGGACCCTGAGCGCCGATGTCACCCTTCGCGCCGGTTGCACCAGTGGGACCGGTTGCACCCGTGAGGCCAGTGTCGCCCTGGACGCCTTGGATGCCCTGAATGCCGGGGATGCCTTGATCGCCCTTGATGCCAGGAGCGCCGTCGACGCCGTTCACGCCAGCTTCGCCCTTGTCGCCCTTGATGCCGGCGATGCCTTGATCGCCCTTGTCACCAGTCGCACCCTTCTCGCCGGGGATGCCTTGGATACCGGGGATGCCTTGATCGCCCTTGATGCCGGGAGCGCCGTCGACGCCGTTCGCGCCGGTGTCGCCCTTGTCGCCCTTGATGCCATCAGCGCCAGCGTCGCCCTTGTCACCCTTGATGCCGGGAGCGCCATCAGCGCCAGCGTCACCCTTGTCGCCCTTCAGACCTTGGATGCCCTGAATGCCGGGGATGCCTTGATCACCCTTGACGCCAGGAGCGCCGTCGAC